>DQSX01000114.1 GCA_015663065.1 Sulfurovum sp. | reverse complement strand
TACAACTTGCAGATGAAGATGAGAAAGTGGTGGGTGTGACTGCCGCGATGCCAAGCGGCACAGGCATGTCCGCTGCCATGGAAAAATACCCTGAGAGATTCTGGGATGTTGCCATTGCAGAACAGCATGCGGTCACCTCCATGGGACCTTTGGCAAAAGAGGGGTTTAAACCTTTTTGTACGATCTACTCTACGTTTTTACAAAGAGGCTACGACCAGGTGATCCACGATATCTGTCTGATGGATCTTCCTGTAGCTTTTGCTTTGGACAGGGCAGGGATCGTCGGTGAAGACGGAGAGACACATCAGGGTGTTTTTGACATCTCTTTTTTAAGAGCCATCCCCAATATGACACTTTTTGCACCCTGCAATGAGACGACGATGAAGCTTGCCATGTCTTTTGCCAAAGTCTATGAGCATCCCTGTGCATTCCGTTACCCCAGAGGTGCTTTTTTAGCAGAGGATCGTGAGAGTCCGGCATTTAAATTGGGTAAATCTGAATTGCTTCAAGAGGGTGATGAGATCTTGTTCATAGGGTACGGAAACGGTGTAGGACGGGCAGAGCAGACTGCCAAAGAATTGATGACCCTTCGACAAGCTCAGGGAACGGTGACTGAGCTTGCCGAAGTCGCTATTTTGGATCTGCGTTTTGTGAAACCTTTGGACGAAACAATGCTTGTAAAGCTTTCTAAGAAATACAAAAGATGGTATGTCTTCTCTGATTCGGCAAAGCAGGGTGGCGTAGGTTCTGCCATACTTGAGTTTTTAAGTCAAAAAGAGATTAAAGATATAGCGTTGACCTCTTTTGAGTATGATGATGCCTTCATTACCCATGGGAGTACAAAATTGGTAGAAGAGAGTTTGGGACTGTTGCCTGAGCAGTTGGCTAAAAAAATAATGTAGCACTTCGACAAGCTCAGTGACCGATGTTATTAAACGGTGGCTGAGCCTGTCGAAGCCAAGCCAAATCTGCATTTGAAAAAGTATCTATCTAAGATATTTTCTCAAGTTCAGTGACAGTGAACAAAATACTAAAATATTTTCTGAGGTTTTAGCTGAAGCTTCAGTGAGATGAATTGAATAGGAGCTTTGCTTCTGTGCAAGAAGAAGGATTATGAATGAACGAATACATTTTTACAAGTGAATCGGTAACCGAGGGTCACCCGGATAAAATGGCTGACCAGATCTCTGATGCGATACTGGACTATATCATCGAAAAAGATCCGCAGGCACGTGTGGCTTGTGAAACCTTACTGAGCAATGGTTTTTGTGTGATCGCAGGAGAGCTCAAGACAACAGCGTATGCACCTATGCAGGAGATCGCAAGACAGGTAGTAAGAGAGATAGGCTATACCGATGCAAGTTATGGTTTTGACTACAGATCTGCAGGTGTTCTGAACGGTATAGGAGAGCAGAGTCCGGACATCAATCAGGGTGTAGACCAGAAAGATGGTGAGATTGGTGCGGGTGATCAGGGACTCATGTTCGGTTATGCGTGTAGAGAGACGCCTGAACTTATGCCTTTGCCGATCTCTTTGGCGCACAAGATCACAGCCAAATTGGCTGAAGTCCGCAAAAACGGTACTGTCCCGTTTTTACGCCCTGATGGAAAAGCACAGGTCTCTGTGAAATATGTAGACGGAAAACCGGTTGCCATAGACACGATCGTTGTCTCTACACAACATCACGATGATGTGACGTTGGAGCAGGTGCAAAAAGCAGTGCTTGAAGAGGTGATCAAAGAGGTGATCCCCGCAGAACTACTCACTGATGATATCATTTATCATATCAACCCGACAGGACGTTTTGTGATCGGCGGACCACAGGGAGATGCAGGACTTACGGGAAGAAAGATCATTGTAGATACCTATGGCGGTTCCTGCCCTCACGGCGGGGGTGCTTTTTCAGGGAAAGATCCTACCAAAGTAGACCGTTCGGCTGCCTATGCTGCAAGATACGTGGCGAAGAACCTTGTGGCTGCAGGTGCCTGTGAAAAAGCCACACTGCAAGTGGCCTATGCCATTGGTGTGGCTAAACCTGTCTCCATTTATGTAGATACACACGGTACAGCAGCAGTAGATGAAGAGAAGATCATCTCTTGTATAGAAGATCTTTTTGATCTCACACCTAAAGGCATTATGGAAGAGCTGGATCTTTTGAGACCCATTTACAGGAAAACTGCTGCTTATGGTCACTTTGGAAGAGAAGATGAAGACTTTACCTGGGAAGAGACAAAAAGGGTAGAAGATATACAAAAATACTTGAATATACAATAAGTATATTCATTATCAATACCTTTTAAAATACGCTCTGTTGGGAAATAGAGCGTATTTTGTAATTTATAGATGAATGTCTTTCAGATTAAAGATTTCTTTAACATTTTTTGCTATAGTTTGAGTATATTTAATCAAAGGAGATAAAATGGCAGTATATATTAATGATACATGTATCAATTGTGCAGCTTGTATTGACGAATGTCCAGTAGAAGCAATTGTAGATGAGGATGATAACCCAACGGGTGAAGAGATTTACTACGTATATGCAGACAAATGTGTTGAGTGTGTAGATCACTTTGATGTTCCAGCTTGTGCTGAAGCATGTCCTACTGAGGGTTGTATCGTATGGGGTGACGTCGTAGACGGTATGCCAGCAATGGAAGGCAGAGGCGCTAAAGACGAACCTGTTATTGAAGACTAAATTATCAAATGTATCGGACACTTGTCCGATACACTTTTAACTTACTACTTTTTAAACAAAATTAATAAATTTTTAATATCTATTTCGGTATAATTCCGCCCGAATACTTTCGTAATGTTGAATTCTTAATACATTGACACGAAGTAAATAATCGCTTAGGAATATAAGTATGGAACAAACATTATCAATCATTAAACCAGATGCAGTCGCTAAAAACGTTGTAGGTCAAATTCTTGCAAGATTCGAAGCAGCAAACCTTAGAATTGCAGCCACAAAAAAGATCAGACTTTCTCGTGTTGATGCAGAAGCATTTTATGCAATCCACGCTGAGAGACCTTTCTTTAAAGATCTTGTAGATTTCATGATCTCGGGACCTGTGGTTGTCACAGTACTTGAGGGTGAAAATGCAATGGCTAAGAACAGAGAGCTTATGGGTGCGACCAACCCTGCAGAAGCTGAAGCCGGTACGATAAGAGCTGACTTTGCCGAAAGTATTGATGCCAATGCAGTACACGGATCTGACTCTGTTGAAAATGCAGAGATCGAAATTAATTTCTTCTTTGCACAAAGAGAGATCAACTAATACAGTCTAAGGAGTATCCTTATGAAGATTGTATTTGACAAGGTAGGTTCTACAGCGAAACCTTTTGAACTGTGTTCAGAAGGGGTAACGCTTACAGGAAGCTTGCAAAAAAGCGGTTATCATCAAGTAGCCTTGGATGCCAAGATGAACGGAAGCTTTGAACTGGCGTGTGATAGATGTGGCAAGAGCTACATCTATGATATGAAGGACAGTACGTTGAAGCTTAAACTGAGTGATCTGGTTTCTGAAGATAAAGATGATTTGGATATAATTGAGTTTTTAGATGGCGAAATTGACCTTTCGTACATACTGGAAAGTGAAATTACATCAATCAAAAGCTCTTATCATTATTGTGACAAATGTGACAACAGTGAAGAAGAGTTTGAAATTGAGTTTTAAATAGATAATAATAAAATTAAAAATAAGGACCTATTATGGCAGTACCTAAGAGACGTACGAGTAAAACAAGAGCAGCAAAAAGAAGAACACACTACAAATTGACACTACCAATGCCTGTAAAAGATGCAGATGGCACATGGAGAATGCCTCACCACATGAACATGACTACCGGTGAGTACAAAACAACTAAAGCATAATTTCGATGATTAAGATCTCGATTGATGCAATGGGCGGGGACTTTGGTCCTGAACCCATTATTGAAGGTGTGGTACAGGCACTGGAAGAAAAAAAATTCATCCCTATACTCGTAGGCGATAAAACAGAGATACTCTCTCTCCTCCCACAATATTATATTGATAAAGTACAGATCGTAGAAGCTTCTGATGTGATCTCTATGAGTGATCAGGCTACCAATGCACTTAAACGTAAAGAGTCTTCCATTTACAAAGCGGTTGAACTGGTACGGAACAAAGAAGCTGATGCTGTGGTTTCTGCCGGACATTCCGGTGCGACCATGACGCTGGCAACTTTGAGAATCGGAAGACTTCCTCATATATCTAAGCCGGCACTGGCAACCCTTATGCCAAGTACGACGGATGTAAAAGCCCTTGTATTGGATGTAGGAGCGGTGACAGACTGTACTCCGCAAAATCTTTATGAATTTGGTGCTATGGGTGAAGCTTATGTTCAAAAGATCATGGGTGTACGCTCACCTCATGTCGGACTTCTCTCCAATGGTTCAGAAGAGAGTAAAGGTAATGCTTTGACCAAAGAGGCATTTACTTTATTAAAAGACCTTGACGGCTTTGTCGGAAATATTGAAGGAAAAGACATTTTCAACGGAAAAGTCAATGTGGTTGTCTGTGACGGTTTTACAGGAAATGTTTTACTTAAAACATCTGAGGGTGTTGTGACTACGGTGTTTGACCTGATGAAGCAGCACATTAGAAAATCTTTGCCTGCAAAGATCGGTGCACTGCTTATGAAAAAGAAAGTATTTTTAAACCTGAAAAAGCAAATAGACAAAGATGAATATGGTGGTGCACCCTTACTTGGTATTAACGGATGTGCGATCATCTCTCACGGAGCTTCAAGCCCCAAAGCGATCAAAAATGCCATTTTCCAAGCCATACAATATACACAATCAGATGTCAATACGGTCATAGAAGAACTTTTGACACATAAAAAATAATTGAGAGGCATTTCGCCTTTTAATTAAAGAACCCTTTGATTAAACCCTTTTTTTAGAACTCTCCTTAGAAAATTATGGTAAAATAATGTACTAATTTTGGATATTTACCTCAGGGTAACTGTTCTAAGGATAACTATGTCACAAACCAAACCCGTTTATGCTTCCTTTCGCTCTATAGGTGCTTATGTTCCCGAAAAGATCTTGTCAAATGCAGACCTTGAAACGATGGTAGATACCACAGATGAGTGGATCGTAAAACGTACAGGTATTTCTAAACGTCATATTGCAGCAGACGATGAATATACCAGTGATATGGGTGCAAAAGCTTCTCTGCTTGCCATTGAACGTTCAGGACTCTCTGCTGATGAAATAGATCTTGTGCTCTGTGCAACCGTGACACCTGATTATTTTAATATGCCTTCAACAGCCTGTATCATTTCGGACAAACTTGGCATCAAAGATGTGCAGGCTTTTGATATTTCTGCTGCCTGCAGCGGATTTGTCTATCTGCTCTCTGTGGCCAAAGCATTTATAGAATCAGGGATGAAAAAAAATGTATTGATAGTAGGGTCTGAAAAATTCTCTTCGATCGTAGATTATACGGACAGGACAACGTGTATCCTCTTTGGTGACGGTGCCGGTGCTGCAGTGATCTCTGCTACAGAATTGGAAGAAGAAGGTTTTATTGACCTGCACGCTTCTGCAGATGGTTCGTATGCAGATTTCTTGGTTACTCCGGCGCCAGGATGTATAAACCCTGTCAGTCAACGTGTCATTGATGAAGGTCTTAACTTTGTGCAGATGAAAGGAAATGAAACCTTTAAACTCGCAGTAAAGACTTTAACCAAAGATGTCAAAGAGATACTGGCAAAAAATGAGATCAATACCGATGATATTCCACACTTTATTCCCCACCAGGCAAACTACCGTATTATTAAAGCCGTAGGTGATGCGTTGAAAATGAGAGAAGAACAGGTCGTAGTGACCGTAGGCAAATATGGAAATACTTCCGCAGCTTCCATTCCCATGGCGATCAATGACATTTGGGAGTCAGGAAGACTGCAGAGTGGTGAATTGATGCTGCTTGACACCTTTGGCGGCGGGTTGACCTGGGCCTCAGCTTTGCTCCCGTTTGCAGGAAAGAGTAAATAAAACGTGAAGATAGGGTTTATAGGTGATATTGTAGGTAAACCCGGTCGCTTGATGCTCAAGCGACATCTTAAAAGACTTCAGCAGGAACATTTCATTGATTTTACTATTGCCAATTATGAAAATGCAAGTCATGGTTTTGGTCTGACTGAAAAAAACTGTATTGAACTTCTGGGCTATGGCATCGATATGATGACGGGCGGCAACCACTCTTTTGACAAAAAAGAGATCCTCAATTTTTTTGACAGCTACCCACTTATACGACCCATAAATTACCCTAAAGAGACTCCGGGTGAAGGGCTGTTCAAAATCCAGCTTCTTGGCCACGAGATAGCCATTGTCAACCTTATGGGGTACTACACTATGCCTATGGTCGACAATCCTTTTACCATGATCAAAAAAACAGCAGAAGATTTAAAAGAACAGGGTATCAAACATATTATTATAGACATGCACGCGGAAGCAACTTCTGAGAAACATGCTTTATTGCAAATGTTAAAAGAAGATGTCTCTGCTATTTTGGGTACCCATACCCATGTTGCCACTGATGACCTTCAGGTTGTAGATGGCTGCTGTTATGTGACAGATGTTGGGCTTACCGGATGTAGGGACGGTGTGATCGGCATGCATGCAGATGTACCCATTAAACGTTTTATGACAGGATTGGGTGGGCATTTTGATGTGCCTGACAATTGTAAAGCGATTTTGCAAATGGTAGTGTTTGAGTTGGATGAGAACGGTCTCTGTATTGGGGCTGAAAAAATTAAAATATATGATGACAAGCCAAAGATCGTTACCAAAGCATGGATGGAGTAGGGTCGGTTCTTTGGAAGCCTAAACTTGTTTAGGTAAAGAATTTTAGTGTACAAACTATTGTTTGTCCGTGAACAAGTTGCACGGTTCCTGAACGCTTACGTATTTCTCTTAATACGTACTTTTTTCGGATCAAACAATGCAATAGCTTCTTTGATCATAGGTTCATTTAAAAGTGTGGACGGGTCTTTCTCTTTTGCGGCTTCTGTCTCTCCCGCTTCAGGGGCAATACATGAACTCTTCATCTCTATATCTTCTAACATAGAAGCAGAATCAGCATCATTGTGTGAGGCTTCGGAAGGCTCAGGCACCGAGCTTATAGCAGCTTGATCATTTAAGTTTGTTTCGTTCTCTGAGCTTATCGAAGGGTTAGTGACTACTTTTTTTTTAGCTACATTCACAATTTTTGTTTCAAATCCGAATATCTCTTTGACAAACATATTGATGACGCCCCAGTGGGTGATCAGTGATTTTTTATCGGCACCATCGGCACATGAACCCCAGGTTAGTTTATTCTCTTCAAAACTTTCAAATTCAATGTTTCTTTTAAAACATTCACCAAGATCAAAATTGCGGTCATAGATCTTCTCTATGAGCTTGGCAAAAAGATCTGAGCCTGAATTGGAAGTGTTTATTGTGTTTGGTGTTTGGACAGGTTCAGCTGCTGCTGGCTCAGTTACTTCTTTTCTTTCGATCTCTACAGATACTTCAGGTATCTCTTCTTTTACTTCTTCTTGCTCTTTCTGAATGCTGGCCTCTGAATCCTGAACACTGGGCTCCGCCTTCTTCGGGATCGTTGCAATGATCTCATCTTCGGTAATGGTTATGATCTCATTGGGGATATTTTTATCCTGATCAGGAGAGGTCACCATGATCTCGGTGACTTCCACACCCTGAAGTTCTTTTTCTAAAGACCGTATCATCATGTCAATGTCTTTTATCTCCAGTGCTTCTACCATTTTGAAAAGGGAAAGTGTCAGTACAAATTCCCCGTCAGAGCCTAAAGAAAGAAGTGATTTTGAATCTGCGATGACCCTGAAAAAACGTTCTATGGTCATTGGTTTGAATTTGGAACTCCGTGTCAACAATAACTCTTTTAAAAAGAGTGTCAACTCATCCAGGATCATTTCCGCTTCATAGTCAGATGCTAGTTTAATGAAAGCAAGGATCTTGCTTTTGTCTTTATGGATGATGTCATCCAAAAGTTCATCAAGCAGACTGGGTTCGATGATGCCGAGCATACCGGTAACCGTGGCAATATCGACATGGTTCTTAGAGTAAACAATAGCCTGGTCGAGCAGGGTCAGAGAGTCTCTCAGAGAGCCTGCACCGGAACGGGCAATAATATCCAGTGCTTCTTTCTCATAACTTACCTTTTCCAAATTCATAATGTGTTCAAGATGTTTGAGTACAAGATTCTGAGGAATTTTTTTAAATCTGAAATGTTGGGTACGTGAAAGTATGGTTGCAGGGAGTTTTAAAGGATCCGTGGTAGCCAGAATGAACTTTACAAAGTCAGGCGGTTCTTCAAGGGTTTTGAGCAAAGCATTAAATGCCTGTGTGGTCAGCATATGTACTTCATCAATGAT
Source organism: Sulfurovum sp. (assembly GCA_015663065.1). GTDB lineage: Bacteria > Campylobacterota > Campylobacteria > Campylobacterales > Sulfurovaceae > Sulfurovum. Next base: position 6,072 of record DQSX01000114.1, on the reverse strand, counting down.
GAAGATCTTGTAACGTGCTGAACTTGGCTTGTATTTGGTATGTTCGATTAAGTCTTTAATATCGTCAATACCACGGTTGGATGCTGCATCCATCTCAATAATATCCATGTGCCTGTTTTCCGCTGACATCACACAATGGGTACAGACACCACAAGGGTGAGATGTACTGCCTTTTTCACAGAGTAAAGCCTTGGCAAAAATACGTGCCGTAGACGTTTTACCGCTTCCTCTTAGCCCTGAAAACAGGTATGCATGTGAGAGTCTGTTGCCATCGAGTGCCAATGATAAGGTTTGGGAGACAGATTCTTGACCAATAAGGTCATCAAAAGTGGCGGGGCGGTATTTTCTTGCTAAAGCTAATGACAACCAAAACTCCTCAATTTTTCTTGTTGTTATTGTAGTGGATTTTTACTTTTGGTTGGTATAATTGGATAAATAAAAATTATATATCGCTTATTTAAAAAGGATCACTTATGCGTATGGATGATGAAGAAGAAAGCCGAAATGTAGACGACAGGAGAGCAAGTACAGGAAAAAGCGGAGGCGGAATGCCGTCGATGCAGACGATGATGATCTTGTGGCCTATAGTCAAGCCTTTGCTCAAATCAAAATTTGGTATGGTGCTCATAGCTGCCGGTGTTGGTGCCTATATGATGGGATATAACCCTTTGGCACTCATAGGGATGGGTGGTGCTTCTTCTCAACCGGTCAATAAAGTAGAAGATGAAAATCGAAAAGTATTTATTTCTAAAGTTTTGAAAAGTACAGAAGATGTCTGGACAGAAACGTTGGCAGAATATGGCATGCATTATACAAAGCCGACCATGGTGCTTTACAGAGGTGCTACAAGAAGTGGTTGTGGATCAGCACAGTCACAGATGGGTCCATTCTACTGTCCTGCTGACAAAAAAGTCTATCTGGATCTTGGTTTTTTTGATGAATTGGCCAATAGACACAGCTCTCCGGGAGATTTTGCACAGGCGTATGTATTGGCACATGAGATCGGGCACCATATTCAGGATCTTGAAGGCACTCTGGACAAAGTACAGAGAGCCAAACAGAGCTGGGGAGGTCAAGCTGCCAAATCAAATGCTCTGCAAGTCAAGGTAGAACTTCAGGCAGACTGTTATGCGGGAGCCTGGGCACATCATGCACAAAAGAAGTTTAAAATGCTTGAACCTGGAGATATAGAAGAAGCATTACACGCTGCTTCCTCCATTGGTGATGATACTTTGCAAAAGCAGGCAGGTCAGAGAGTAAGACCGGACGGCTTTACACACGGCAGCTCACAACAGCGTGTAAGCTGGTTTAAACGTGGATTTGTCTCTGGCGACCTGAGACAGTGTAATACCTTCAAATAATAATTTGTCGTAGGGTGGTGCATTTATGCCCACCATTTAAATAAATATTTTCTATCTTGGTGGGCTTAAAAGCACCACCCTACAACATCTATTAACCCCATCTTAGATATAATCCTTCCAAGAAAACAATCATAAAATAAGCGAGATACACATGAGTTACAATCCAAATGAGATTGAAGCCAAATGGCAGAAAAAATGGGATGATGAGAAGGCTTTTGAACCTTCAGATTCTTATGAGCAAAAGAAAAAATATATTTTAAGTATGTTCCCTTTTCCAAGCGGACGTTTACATATGGGACATGTAAGAAACTATGCTATCGGTGATGCCTTTGCACGTTATTACAGAAAACAGGACTTTAACGTACTGCATCCTATAGGCTGGGATGCTTTTGGTATGCCTGCTGAAAATGCTGCCATCAAACACGGACGTCACCCTAAAGAGTGGACCTATGCGAACATTGATTATATGAGAAAAGAGCTTAATACCCTGGGACTCTCTTTTTCAAAAACACGTGAATTCGCAACTTGTGATGAACTCTACACCAAGTGGGAGCAGGAGTTCATCATTAAGATGTTTGAAGAGAAACTGCTTTACCGTGAATCGACTACGGTAAACTGGTGTGAAGAGTGTCATACTGTTTTGGCAAATGAACAGGTAGAAGAGGGGTGCTGCTGGCGTTGTGACAATGAAGTACAACTTAAAGAGATGCCTGGATATTACCTGGACATCATCAAATATGCAGATGATCTTTTGGATGATCTGAAAGATCTTGAAGGTAAATGGCCTTCTCAGGTACTGACCATGCAAAGTAACTGGATAGGAAAATCTCAGGGGCTTGAGTTTGAGTTTGAACTCAGTCCTTCAAGCAAAGAAAAACTGGGTGGAAACTTTGATAAATACACGGTTTTTACCACACGCCCGGACACTATTTATGGTGTGACCTATTCTGCATTGGCTGCGGAACATCTTATTACAAAATATCTTATGGAAAATGATCTTTTAGATGCCAAAACCATTGACAAGATCATGACGATCAGCAATATGACTGAGATAGAAAGAGCCAAAGAGGGCAAAGAGGGCTATGACCTTGGTATTACGGTTATTCACCCGCTTACAGGGGAAGAGATACCGGTATGGACAGCGAACTTTGTACTTGCCTCTTACGGTGGCGGTGCAGTGATGGCTGTGCCTGCACATGATGAGCGGGATTTTGAATTTGCTACAAAGTATGACCTTCCGATCAAAAGAGTGATCTCCGGTGGTGAAGCATTGCCTTATACGTCAGAGGGGGAACTTGTAGATTCTGCTGCTTTTACAGGACTTAAGAACTACCCTGCCCAGGCAAAGATCATTGCGATGTTTGAAGAGATAGGTGCGGGTAAGGGTACGACAAACTATAAACTTAGAAACTGGGGGATCTCCCGTCAGCGTTACTGGGGAGCACCGATCCCTTTTGTGCATTGTGACGCCTGTGGACTTGTGCCTGAGAAAGTGGAAAACCTTCCTATTGCATTGCCTGAAGATGTGGAGATTACCGGTGAGGGAAACCCGCTTGAGAAACACCCGACTTGGAAAAACTGTGCCTGTCCAAGCTGTGGAAAAGATGCGATTCGTGAAACCGATACGCTTGATACTTTTGTACAGTCAAGCTGGTACCAGTTCCGTTATGCGACCAATCCGAAAAAATGGAATGAGACAGGCATAGATAAAGAAGATGCAAATTACTGGCTGGGAGTAGACCAGTACATTGGTGGTATAGAACATGCCATTCTTCACCTTCTGTATGCACGTTTCTTTACAAAAGTACTGCGTGATCTCGGCTATCATAACATCACAGAACCGTTTGAAAACCTTCTAACACAGGGAATGGTACTGATGGATGGAGCAAAGATGTCCAAGTCTAAAGGCAATACCGTTGACCCTGATGCTTTGGTTGAGAAATACGGTGCAGATACAGCAAGACTCTTTACACTTTTTGCTGCCCCTCCGGCAAAAGAGTTAGAGTGGAATGATTCTGCAGTTGAGGGTGCTTTCAGGTTCATCAAAAAACTTTATGACAGAAAAGAGAAAGTCTCAGGTAATGTACTGCCGGATATCGATCAGAGTACTTTGAGCAAAGAAGCCAAAATGGCACGCGTGAAAGTCTATGAAGCGTTACAGAAATCAACGGATGTCTATGAAAAGACCTTTGCTTTCAATACCCTCATCGCAGCCTGTATGGAAGCACTCAATGCATTGGATAAACAAGACAATGCTGAGGTATGGACAGAAGGGTTGTATATTATGCTGAACCTTCTTGAACCGATCATCCCCCATGTGACGACAGAACTTTCTGAAGTATTATTCAACAGAGAAAACCTGGGTGCGATATTGGAAGTGAAAGAAGAAGTATTTGTTCAGGAGAGTATTTTGTATGTGGTCATGATAGGCGGGAAAAAGCGTACTGAGATCGAAGTGAGTCCATCTGCAGGTAACGATGAGATCTTAACTGCCGCCAAAGAGGCCGGTGCAAAGTGGCTTGAAGGTATGCAGATCATGAAAGAGATCGTTGTCCCCAATAAGCTGGTGAATTTGGCTGTAAAGCCAAATTAGTGCGCAGCGAGTAGTATGTAGAATTTAGAAGTAAAACTTATTAACAAGGAAACAGATTGAATCAAATACGAAATTTATTAATTATATTTAAACAACTTCTACCCGCTACCCGCTACCCGCTACTTACTATCATGACAGTTGTCATGATTACTGCCTGCGGCTACAAACCCTCATCTCAAATCATCAAAAAGACTTTTGATGATAACATTTATGTAGAGGTGATTGTTGACAGGGCTGAACCTGAAAATGCACCGTTTGTGAAAGATGAAATGAACCGTTTGGTCTATACAAGGTTCAAAGGCAGGGTCACTTCCAAAGAGCAGGCCGGCTCTTCCATTCGTATTGCTTATTCTGGAACAACATTTACGCCACTTACTTATGAAAACGGGTATGTTACACGTTACCGTGTCAATGTCAGAGTGAATTTTGACATGATGACCAAAAAGGGAAGGATAAAGAAAAATGTCTCTAGCATATTTGAATCAGACATTCAGGCAGGTTCTGTTGGCTCTTCTACAGTGAAAATAGAAGCGATCCGTCTAGGCCTGGAAAAATCACTGGATGAATTCCTGGCCTATGTTTCTGCAAAATCAGCACAATAATGAAATAGTGTGTAGTGGGTAGAGAGTAGTGTGTAGAGAGAAGCTAAAGCACTTTTTAGAGACTAAACCGCTTTATTATAAAGAGATAAACCATGAACGGGTGCATCATGCCTATGATAGACTAAAGTCTCATATTGATCATCCAGAAACGGTGCATATTGTAGGGACAAATGGCAAAGGTTCAACAGGTCGTATGATCGCTTACCTTGCATACACAAACACTACCCACTACCCACTACCCACCAAGCACTTGTCTGTAGGACATTACAGCTCTCCGCATATTCTTAAATTTAATGAACGACTCTGGTTGGATGGTGAAGATGCTTCGGATGCGGTATTGGAAGAGGCACATCAAAAACTTTTTGCTATCTTAGGCAAAGAGATGGCTGATGCACTCTCTTATTTTGAATATACGACACTGCTGGCTTTTGTGGTCTTTGAAAACTGTGACCTGATGGTTCTGGAAGCAGGGTTGGGCGGAGAATTTGATGCGACCAATGTTTGTGACAAAGAGTTAAGTGTTATTACCCCCATAGGCATAGACCATCAGGCTTTTTTGGGTGAGAGTATTGAAGAGATTGCTGCAACGAAAATACGCAGTATTCAGAAACAAGTGTTACTGGCGCCTCAGGTGTATGTTGAAGTGTTTGAGGTAGCTAAAGAAATTGCGTTAGAGAAAGGTGCAGTTCTTCGACAGGCTCAGGAGCCGACTACTATGAAAGCAGGGACGATGTTCACTGAGCTTGTCGAAGTGGCCAAAGTCAAAGGTTGGGGTGACTATCTCATTGACAATGCAATGGTAGCCTTGGAAGCACTTGATATATTGGATATTCACTATCATATAAATGATTTGATGGGTTTAGAACTCTTTGGACGTTTTTATGCCTTAACAGAGAATATTCGCATCGATGTAGGACATAATCCTTTGGCAGCCAAAGCCATCGAAGAAGCATTAAATGAAAAGGTAGTACTTATTTACAACTCTCTGGATGACAAAGACTATGAAGAAGTTTTGCGTATTTTGAAACCAAAAGTCAAGCGTGTTGAGATCATAGCCATTGATTCCCAACGTGCAACGACGTTAACTGAGATTGAAAAAGCGCTTGAAACAGTAGGTTTGCCCTATACCCATTTTAACAATAACATAGAAGATGATGAAAACTATCTGGTTTTTGGGTCATTTTATACGGTAGAGGCATTTTTAAAATCTATAGGAACCTCAAACTCGTTTGAGGACAAGTGATAAGCCTGAGATCCAGAGTTCCAGAAAAAAGAAAATGTATAAAAAAGAGAGAACATGTACCAAAGTAATATATACGAATACCTAGAAACGTTAACCCTTCGGCATACTCAGGGAGCGGTGGCTGAGCCTGTCGAAGCCAAACTGCTCATCTGTAATGATGACAAAGAAGTACTACAGATACGTGATGTAGCAGTTTTGCTGGGTTATGATACTTTTGTACTGCCTGACTTACGTGTGAGTGTGGGAGAAGATCTTCGCTCTTACGGTGAGGAT
>DQSX01000020.1 GCA_015663065.1 Sulfurovum sp. | reverse complement strand
TGGGTGCAGCGCTGAAAACATTGTTGCCGGTATTGCTCCGGCAATAGGAAAGTGCTGTTATGAAGTAGGAGAGGAAGTCGCACAGCATTTTTTTGATCTGAGGGAGGCTTTTACGACCAGGGGAGACAAATATATGCTGGATCTTTCTTTTGTCAATAAACAGCAGCTTTTGGATAGCGGACTGCAAAAAGAAAACATCAAGATGAGCGGCATCTGTACCGCGTGCGAAGTAGAGAGGTACTTCTCCTACCGAAAAGAACAAGGCTGCAGCGGACGGTTTATGAGTATGATCGCACTTCTTTAACCCAGCTTGCAGGCTTCATTTTTTTGTACCCCTTGTAGGTAAGCCACCACAGCGGCCATTTATAGATCTTCTCGATGAACTTTTTTATCAGGTGTGCACTGTATCCGGAAGCATGGATGAATTTCAGATTGATCACTGCATATTTTCTGCCAAGGGCAATGGAGATCCCTTTTATCTTCAGGTTGGCTCTTTTCATAGCTGTTTTCTTCAATATACGTATGATGTTCTCTGCCGCATCTCTGCCGCTGAGAGTCCTGCACCCCTAACAATGATGTTGAAGTTCTCTTTGGCATACCTGGCTGACTCAAGCCGTTTGTAAAGTTCATCTTGAAAGAAGCGGTTGAGCTTCAGGGCACCGAGCAGGCTTTTCGCTCCGCTGGAGTAGTTGTAGACTCTGGCGTCACACTGAAAGCGTTTGGTTACACTTCCCAGTGCGATGATCAGTGTATCGTACATCTCGATACCGTCACTCAGGTGTACACTCTTTGTTTCGGGATCAATATGCTCTACACTGCTGTGTCTGAATGTGACATTCTCGTAGTTGGCACACAGCGTAGAGAGATTGACGATAGTCTTGTCAAAGTAAGTATCTCCCGAAATAAGCTCATAGCCTTCTGTCTGAAGATAGTGATAAGGGTGGTGGTCGACAAGGGTGACCCGGACATCTCTGTTGATCTGCACTCTTCTCAAGGCTGCAATGCCGCCGTAACTTCCGCCAAGAATGACCACATGATGCATTATAAGCCTTTTGCTGTTATATTTTGACCATTATAGTCAAAAAGTGTGCAGAGGGTGTGGATCGGTTATCTGAAGAGGTTTGCATTTGTATCACAGCGGAGTGTCAGTTCATAAACCCACTGTTGCAACTCAAACATATCCTCATAAATTTTAAAATTTCTGTCAATGAGAGCTTCGGAATGAAATGTTTCATCGGGAGGAAAGGTTGTGTAGGCATAGATCGCACCCATTTTGTAAAGATAGCTGTAGGTATCGTCAGTCTCACAGCCTCTTGGCATTTTTTTGTATTTGGGTTCGGGGAGTCGGTAGCCTTTTGCCCTGAGGCCTTCGAGAATGTTGTGCAGCTGGGTTCTTCTCTCATCGTTCCGGATATATTCGCGGTAGGTTTTCAGCAGAGTAGGTTTGAAATTGCGTATACCGGTGGCAACAAAGATCTCCTGCGGGTCATAATGCATATAGAAACTGCTGCTTTGCATACGATGACCCGCCCCCTGCCAGATGATGATTCCGATGCGGGTCTTAATGGGATCGTTCAGATGAAAACGTGCATCGCGGTAGATGCGAAAAAGGGATTTGTTTGTTTTGGGAACGGCATTGATCGTGGGAACAAGTATCTGCAGGTGTTCACCCATCTCTTCGACGTAGGCTTTGTTGGGAGTAACGATAAAACGTTCATACTCCTCTTTGTGGGCATCCAGCCACTCTTTGGAGTTGTTGACGATGATCTGGTCGAGGAAGGCGAGTCCCTCTTTTGGAAAACCGGTAAAGTGCATTTATACTCCTACTAATAAATTTAATTTTTAATTTTTAATTTTCTTTTTTCATGCATCATATAGAAAATAGGTATCAAAAGCAAGCTTAATACGGCTGAGCTGACAACTCCTCCAATCATAGGAGCAGCTATACGCTGCATGACTTCCGATCCGACACCATGGGTATACATAATAGGAAGAAGTCCTGCCAAAATAGCAAAGACTGTCATGAGTTTTGGGCGTACCCTCTGTACAGCTCCTTCGTAGATGGCTGCATTGAGTACGGCAACATCAAATTTATCACCAAGCCTCTCTTGTGCCTCGTCCACAGCCTCTTTGAGATAAACGATCATGACAATAGCTGTTTCTGCTGCCACACCCAGAAGTGCCAGGAAGCCGACAATAATGGCAATGCTCATATTGAACTGCAGTATATCGATATAGAAGAGTCCGCCCAGAAATGCGAAGGGAAGAGTAAAAAAGACGATCAGTGTCGGTATCATTTCTTTAAGAGCAAAATAGATGAGTACCAGGATCACGAGCAGTACTGTGGGAATGATCCAGATGATCTTTTCCATAGCAGACTCCAGATACTCAGACTGTCCTGCCCATTCTATATAGTAGCCTGCCGGCAGCTTTATCTTCTCAAGAACTTTCAGTGCCTCCTCTTTATAGGTGACCACACTCATTCCCAGTGTCGGCGTGATATAGATGAAGGTAACCGGTGTAGCCATCTCACTCTTGATGACCGAAGCACTCTGTCTGTACTCTATTTTTGCAAAAGTAGATAAGGGAACGAAGCCCAGTGGTGTCTTAACCTGGATGTTGCGTATCGCATCGAGGTTTCTGCGTTCCTCTTCTTTGAAACGCAAAGTAATAGGGTAGCGTTCCAGACCTTTGTACATAGTAGAGATCTGTTTCCCCCCTATGGCTGTGGAGGTATATTCGAGTATCAGATCTTTACTGATACCATAGTGTTTGAGAGCTTCAGTATCAATGTTGATGTCAATGAAATAGCCGGCACTGGCCTGATCAGAGATGACCGACTGTGTACTTTTGAGATTGCGTAGTGCATTTTCTATCTGCTGTGCGATCTCCTGTAAGCCCTTTGCATCTTTACCGTAAAGTTTAATACCAAGCGGGGTACGGATACCTGAGAGAAGCATATCTATACGCCCCCTGATGGGGTAGGTCCATGAGTTCACCAGACCGGGTATCTGCAGAGCTTTGTCCATTTCAGCCATCAGTTTTTCCGTTGTCATTCCTTCTCTCCATTCACTTTTTGGTTTGAAGGTGATGATGGTTTCTATCATCCCAAGCGGTGCAGGGTCTGTAGCTGTATCGGCACGTCCGCCTTTGCCAAATACTGTCTCCACTTCAGGAAAACTTTTAAGTATGGCATCTGTTTTCTGCGTCAATGCTTTGCTCTGGTCCACAGAGATACCGTAAGGTGTGACAGGCATATACATGACTGTCTGTTCATCCAGCATCGGCATGAACTCCCAGTTAAGTCCTTTGTAGAGAGGTACAGCCAAAACAAGGAGTGCGGCAGCTGCGGCAATGACTAGATATCTGAGCTTTAAACCCCAAACCAAAAGAGGAGTGTAGAGCCAGATGAAAAAACGATTGAGCGGGTTTTTTGATTCAGGGATGATTCTGCCCTTGACGAAATAGATCATTAAAACCGGTACCAGAGTTACAGCAAGCAATGCGCCGGCTGTCATCGCAAAAGTTTTGGTAAAAGCCAAAGGTGTGAAGAGTAGTCCCTCCTGACCGGAAAGTGCAAAAATAGGCAGAAAAGAAACAACCACGAGAGCAAGTGCAAAGAAGATGGGACGACCAACCACCTGTGATGCCTGCACAATGGCAGAGATACGTTCTTTGTTATTCAGGTTGCGTCCAAGTTTTCCCTCTTCTTTATGTATGACTTTATGCGCATTCTCGATCATGACGATGGAAGCATCAACCATAGCCCCTATGGCAATAGCGATTCCTCCGAGGCTCATAATATTGGATCCGATACCAAAGAGTTTCATAAGAAGAAAGGTAAGCCCGATGGTCAACGGTAATACAATAAGTACAATAAGAGAAGAGCGAAGATGCATCAGAAAAAGCCCGATGATGATTACAACAATGATACTCTCTTCGATCAGCGTACGTTTAAGGGTATTGACTGCTTTGGAAATAAGATCGGAGCGATCGTAGGTGGTAATGACATCCACCCCTTCAACTTTAAGCTCTTCCATCTTGTTTTTGATACGCTCCAGGGCACTGTAGACATCCTCGCCGTAGCGCAGCATTACGATACCGCCGACCACTTCTCCTTCACCGTTAAGGTCAGCCATACCACGGCGTGCAGCAGGTATTTTCTCTACCTGTCCGACCTGTGCAACAGTGATGGGGATACCGTTCCTGGAAGCAATGACAAGATTGCGTATCTCATCAAGGTCTTTGATATAGCCTTTTGCCTGTACCATCCATTCATAGCCGTTCTGTATAACGATCCGTCCACCGGTATCGTTGTTGTTCTTTTTGAGTGTACGTGCTACATCTTTGATGGAGAGGTTGTAGCGTATAAGTGCATCATTGTTCACTGTTACCTGGTAGGTTGGTATGAACCCGCCGATGGTCGCCACCTCCGAAACACCGTCTACACCCATCAGGGCATACTTGTAGTAATAGTCCTGCAGCGTACGCAGTTCATCAAGTGTTTTGGTCTGTGAAACCAGTGCATATTCATATGCCCAGCCTACACCGGAAGCATCAGGTCCCAGACTCACCTCCATTGTATCAGGCAGTTTACTCTGGATGGAAGCCAGCTGTTCGAGAACACGGGAACGTGCCCAGTAAAGGTCAGTCCCCTCTTTGAAGATAATATAGACCAGAGCATTTTCATAGGTAGAAAAGCCCCGTACAGTCTCAATA
>DQSX01000232.1 GCA_015663065.1 Sulfurovum sp. | reverse complement strand
CAGCATGAAGGTGAAAAGAAATATCTCTCTTTTTTAAACTCCCTCAACACTATGATAGATGAAGGGAAATCTCTTTATCATGCACTGAACAGCCAAAAGGTTTACGTGCTTCCGGAGTTCTTTATACAGAGTCTTAATATTGCTGGACAGAGCGGGAAAATGGTTGAAGTGCTTACCAATATGGGTAACTTTTTTTCTGCACAGAACAAGGTAAAAAAACAGGTCAAAGGTGCCATGGTCTACCCCATTATCATCTTTACGGTTGCCATTGCCATGACCTCTTTTCTCATTGCTTTTGTGGTGCCGAAAATCACAGAAATATTTGAAGATACCGATCAGGCACTGCCTCCCATCACACAGTTTGTTCTTAACCTTTCTGATTTTTTAACCACTTACTACATCCATCTCATTGTAGGAGTTGTACTTTTTATAGTACTTTTTAAACTTGCCTACACAAAACTTGACTCTTTTCACCAGGTCATGGATGGATGGATGCTTAAAGTGCCTGTACTAGGTGCACTCATACAAAACCATGAACTCGGGAGGTTCTCCTATATCCTCTCTTTGATGTTAAGCTCAGGAGTGGCTTATGCGCAAGCGGTACAGCTCTCTACCGCATCTTTTGGTAACTATAGACTCAAGGCACTTTTCGAACAGGCATCAGTGAAGGTACTGGAAGGAAACAAGCTCTCCAACGCATTGCAAATGTCATCGGGGGTAACACTTAAACGTAACTTTATGCAGTCTCTTGCCTTGGGTGAAGAGAGCAGTGAGGTAGCCAATATTTTAGACAATATTTCCCACCTTTATGCAGAGGAGAATGAAGACAGACTCAAACTTCTGCTTGGACTGCTCGAACCATTCATGATGCTTTTCATCGGTGTGGTGGTCGGAGTCATTGTTGCCGCCATGCTATTGCCTATCTTTACAATGACGCAAGGATTAAAATAGTATTATTCTGACATATACTATTAATAAGGAAAACAAATGATAAAGAACCTAACACTTGCAACGCTCCTTGCTTCTGGCATGCTCTATGCAGATAATATTGGGGGAGAAGTCTCTCTGGGAGTCTACAATCATACACCTAGCGGTACTGCTTCCTATACCCTGCCTTATGCAGGATTTGGAACATCTGCAGATCTTGAAAATACGTTTGGCTGGAGCGACAGTACAGACTTTATGTTTAAGGCATACATTGAACATCCTCTGCCACTGGTTCCCAATCTGAAATTGGGGTATACCAAACTGACACATGAAGGGACAGGGACAAGCAGAGACTTTACATGGGGTGGCATTGTTGGTTTTTCAGGTGATATAGAAAGTACACTGGACATGGGCATGACAGATATTACAGCCTATTATGAAGTGCTTGACAGTGATCTTGAACTAGATATCGGTCTGACACTGCGATATCTATTTGGTGACATACTCGTCAACCCTGTTGCCGCTGTGTCTACACCTTTTGGTTCGGCTTCAGCCTCTTTTTCAAGCGAACTGGTCTCTTTTTCCGCTTTGACCCCAATGATGTACGGGAAAGCACGTTTTGTCATCCCTTCAACCGCTGTTGCTTTACAACTTGAAGCCAATGCTATAAGCTATAGTGACACAACATTTTTCGACTATGAACTTGGTCTACGCTATACTTTTGCATTTGGCTTGGGAGTAGAGGGTGGATACAAGGCTCTTCATCTTGACAGCACTACACTTGAAGACGGCCTAATAATGGACCTTGACTCCAATGGTTTCTACGCAACTCTAATTTGGGATTTCTAATGGCTAAAAAACGATTTCGAAACATCAAACAGGGAAAAGAGAAAGAGATCGTTACAGAAAACCCTGTGCCTGAAAACAGACGATCTTATGCTACTGCCGGGCTGAAGATCAAAGCATTTTTGACGGATTCTTTTATGCTTGTTATGCCTATTATGTATGTAGTATTTTACCTTGTCATGGATGGGCGTGAAGGGTTTGCCGAACACAAAATGATGGGGTGGATATACATCTTGGCCCCCCTAGTGATCGTGCAGAGCATCTTTATGTTCAAAACGGGACAAACACCGGGCTATCGGGCTTACAACCTTAGCCTTATAGACGAGAGCTCCGGGGGAAAACCTTCACTCTTCATCATCATTTTCAGAAATCTATCTGCCATACTTTCATTCTTTACATTTTTTGGATGGATCATGATGTTCTTTAGAAAAGACAGCAAAACACTGCATGATCTCTTAAGTGGTACTGCGACCATCATAAAATATGACAAAAAATAACACTTCGCTCTCCTTCTTTTTAGCTGCTTACTACTTTTTCTATTTTGCTCTGGTGGGGGTCTATATTATTTTTATGCCCAAAGTACTGCTCGAACTTGAATACTCAACTGTAGATGTCGGTATCGTTTATGCTGCTGCTCCTTTTACACGTTTTTTACTGCCTTTTATTTTCCGGCACTTTGTAAAATTGACCTTTCAGATCTATCTCTTTTCACTGCTCCTTACCTTCATAGGCACACTGCTGTTTTTAGGAACTGTAGATAATTTCTGGTACTACCTTTTTGCCAATCTTCTCTTTGGTGCTTCCATGGGGATCTCTCTTCCTTATGTGGAGACCATTGCACTGGCATCTCTGTCTAAAACCCATTACGGGAAAGTACGTCTCTGGGGATCACTTGGGTTTATGGGTATAGCATTATGGCTTGGTAAAATACTTGAAACGCCCTATGAAGCACTCTATTACCTGAGTACTATGGCATTTTTAACCCTTATTTTTGGGGGAATTCTGGTAAAACATGATACATCGGATCATCCAAGTGTGCAGGACAACAGTTCCTTTTCACTCTCTAAATACTGGGCATTCTGGCTCTCTGTATTTCTCATGCAAGTTGGATTTGGAGGATTTTACAATTTCTTTACCATTTATGAAACAGCGCACGGCATCTCTCTTGAAATGACAAGCTGGATGTGGAGTTTTGGTGTCATATGTGAGATCGTTATGCTCTATTTTCAGGGGCCGCTGCTTCAAAGAAATTTACTCACTATCCTGAAGTTTGCTACTTTGGTAACCTCTCTGCGCTGGCTGCTGCTTTATCTTTACCCCGACTCCGTTACGATTACCTTTACTTCACAATCACTGCACGCCATCTCTTTTGCACTCTATCATACGGCAGCGATCACTTATGTGTTTTCACTCTATACACAGAAAAAACTTGCCCAGCAGTTTTTCCTCGGTATTGCATTTGGGCTTGGCGGCTCTGTGGGAGCGGTTCTTTCCGGAAAAATATACGGGGAGTATCTCTTTCTTATTGAAGCGGGCATCACTTTTGCTGCTTTCATAGTACTATGGATACATCAAAAACGAAAAGAGACCATAGCCCATGAAATATGATATCCCTGCCATACTATTTGCCGGTGGTAAAAGTTCACGTATGGGAAAAGACAAAGCACTGCTTCCCTTTGCGGGTTACCCTACCTTGAGTGAATATCAGTATGAGAGGCTTGCTAAACTCTTTAAAGAAGTTTATATTTCTGCAAAAGAGAATAAATTTGATTTTGAAGCCCCACTCATCCCGGACAGATATGAAACCTCTTCCCCTCTTGTGGGGATCGTCTCTGTATTTGAAACACTTGATGCAGATGAAGTCTTTATATTGTCTGTAGATGCACCTTTCGTCAATAAAGATATCATCTCTGAACTATTGAAAAACAGAGAGGGTCATGATGCGATCATCGCCAAAACAGAAAGTGGCAGACAGCCCTTATGCGGTATTTACAAACGTTCTGTGCTGGATGTTGCATTAAAAAATTTAAAAGAAGATGATCATCGTATAGGAAATGTTTTAAATAAAGTAGCTGCAAAATTTGTATATTTTGAAGATGACTCAGCATTTACAAATCTGAATCATCCTCATGAGTATGAAGAAGCATTAAACTCTCTTGATTAATTTTTGCCGTCTATCATCTGAAGCATCAGTTTCTTAGAGAAAAAAAGGAATTTTTCAAACAAAGTACTGTGGTATTTGTCTTTATGGTAGATCATTAAGAAGTCTCTTTTACACTCAAAATTCTTCACCTCTGCTCTGTGAAGCTTCCCCTCTTTAAGTTCATTTTCTACAGAGATCTTGGAAATACATGTCAAACATTCACGGTTCATCAAAATACTTTTAATAGACTCTGTGTGCCCAAGTTCAAAAAAGATATTCAAGTCATCCACTTTGTCTTTAATATAATTTAAAAATACTTCTCTTGTTCCTGAACCCTCTTCACGAAGTACCCAGCGTTTTTTGGAAAGTTCATCGATATAGGCTGGTTTTGCAAGATTTTTATCGGAGGTTACAACGATCAGTTCATCGATACCTATCTTCTCTTTGATAATATCTGAACCCGATACCAAACCTTCTACAAATCCTACATCTATAGTCCCTTCAGCGATCATATCTGCGATCTCTTTGGTATTGCCTTCTTTCAGTGTGATCTTGACATCAGGGTAAGCAGACATATAACTGCAGATGATAGAAGGCATCAAATAATCCACGATCGTCGTACTGGCCCCCACACGGATCATCCCTTTGTTCTCAGAATTTTTAAACTCATACTCAATGTCTGAAAGTTTTTTAAAGATGGGGGCAATCTCTTTATGGAACGCTCTGCCCACTTCATTGAGTACCAGTTTTTTATTGATCCTGTCAAACACCGGTCTTCCCAAGATATTTTCCAACTCTTTAATGGACATGGAAATAGCCGATTGGCTCAGGCTCATCTCTTTTGCCACATTGGTCAAGTGTCCTGACTTTGCCACATTAAGAAAAATCTGCATTTGTCTAAGTGTTAACTTCATATTCCCTCTTTTCAATCTATAATATTTATTATTATGCTTTATTATTTTAATTATCTATTATATCAAAATTATGGTAGAATTTCTAAAAAATAATCAATTATTTTGAACACAAGGTCAAATATGGCATTTTCTAAACAAAATAGACGCGGTACGCTCTCCGGTATTTTCTTTGTTGCAATTTTTGCTGCAGCGGCAACCTATATTGCTGACTTGGCAGCAGTAAGGGCCTTGGGACTTTCTCCTCTGGTCATTGGTATTGTCATGGGTATTTTTTATGCCAATACCCTGCATAACCAGACACCGGCGGCATGGCAGTCAGGTATCACTTTTTCAGGGAAAAAGATACTCCGTTTTGCCATTGTGCTTTACGGTTTCAGGATCACCTTCCAGCAGATCGCAGATGTAGGGATGGATGGTTTTCTTGTTTCGCTCATCATGCTGACATCAACACTCATCATTGGAACATGGGCGGGTACGAAACTTTTTGGTATGGAGAAAGACACTTCCATACTCACTGCATCAGGTGCAGCCGTATGTGGTGCAGCAGCAGTTCTGGCTACAGAACCTGTGCTGAAGGCAGAAGAGCATAAGACCGCCATCGCCGTCTCCATGGTCGTCCTATTTGGAACTATCTCCATGTTCCTCTATCCCGTACTCTACAGCACCATCATTGAAAATGCCACAGGATTTTTACATATGACCGCCAGAGAATTTGGTATCTATGTCGGTGGAACCATCCATGAAGTAGCACAGGTTGTTGCTGTACCTGCTTCCGTTCCGGGTGCACCCACAGAGATGGCAGATGCCGCAGTGATCGTGAAGATGACCCGCGTGATCATGATAGCCCCAATGCTCATCGTACTTGGTCTTTACCTTGCCTGGGATGCAAAAAGAGCCGGAGGGGAAAGAAATGAGAAAACCAAACTGGTCATCCCCTGGTTTGCTGTTTATTTCATACTGGTGGCAGGGTTTAACTCATTTCATCTTATCCCTCAAAACATTGTAGATATCATTAATGAGATAGATACTTTTCTCCTTACCATGGCGATGACAGCACTAGGTATGGGGACTATCTTCTCCAAGTTCAAAGGTTTGGGTCTGGCACCGGTCTATACTGCACTCACCATGTTCGCATGGCTGGTAATAGGTGGATTCATGATCACCAAACTGGTAGTGGAAGTATTTTAATTTTCAGTACCATGACAACAAGGCACATCTTGTTGTCACAAGACGTTTATCTCTTATTTTCTTCTTCTGTAACTCAATGCTTCCAGAATATCAGATTTTTTAATTGTCTCATGACCATTCAGGTCTGCTATGGTGCGTCCTATCTTCTTCACTGAAGCGATACTTCTGTGTGAGAGCCCAAATTTTCCTATGGCCCCCTCTAAAATAGTTTGTGCATCCTCTTCTAAAATACAATAGCTCTCTATCTCCTCTTCTGTCAGCTTACCGTTAAGCCGCTGCTGTCCTCTATGCTTTTGCATTTTGAAGGCTTCTAACACTACTTCATGCATCTCTTTAGAAGTGATATCCCCTCTGTCGTCACTCTGCACTTCCTGCATGACCACAAAAAGGTCTATGCGGTCCAAAAAAGGATCTGAAAGTTTATTTTGATAACGCTTTATCTCCACTTCTGAACAGCGGCATACCTTGACTTTGGAAAGTAAATTTCCACAGGGACAGGGGTTTTGTGCTGCCACGAACATAATGTCCGCTTCATACTCTATCTTGGCATTGACCCTCGCTATATGCACCTTTTTGTCTTGCAGAGGCTCCCGTAGGGCTTCCAATACATTTTTAGAGAAGTGAGGCAGTTCATCAAAAAACAAAATACCTTTGTTGGCAAGTGCCACTTCTCCTATTTTGGCAGTAGAAGAACCTCCACCAAATATGGATGCCGAAGTAGCTGTATGGTGTGGTGCACGAATAGGACGCAAAGCTTTAAAGTCGGGTGTGACCCCGTCTAAGAACTGGTGTTTGGCAATGGAGAGTATCTCCTCTTCATAGAGTGGTGGCAGAATATCTTTAATGCGTTTGGCGATCATGCTTTTCCCGCAGCCGGGATTCCCCTCCATAAGAAAATTATGCATTCCCGATGCTGCTATCAGCGACGCCCTTTTTGCGATCTCCTGCCCTTTAACATCTAAAAAATCACTCTCATATTTTCTCTCGAAATAGTAAGAAGTATCAGAGATACTAAAGCTTTCAGAGTCATAGGAAAACGCCTGTACATTTGCTTTGAAATTCTTGCTTTTAACAATTTCAAGTGCTTCTGCCAAAGTCTCTACAGCTATAAAATCTACCCCCGATATATGGGAAAGATAGCTTATGGATTCTTTGGGAACAATGGCTCTTTTGATGAGCCCCTGTTCCTTCAGGGAGAGTACCAGAGGGAAAAGCATAGAAGAACTTTTGACTTTACCGTCCAGACCCAATTCACCAAAGACAAAGAGTCCCTCTTCATCAATACTTGTTTTATGCAGTGCAATAAGCAGTGCAATGGCAAGGTCCATATGGGTACCGTTCTTTTTAATGTCACTGGGACTCAGGTTGACAGTGATCTTCAGTGGAGGAAAGACAAACTCGTTGGTAAGCAGGGCTGACTTTGTACGCTCTTTGGCTTCCTGTATGTCTGAAGAGGCCAGGCCTACCACAGCAAAACCGGGTAAACCTTTTGTAAAGGTTGCTTCCACTTCAATGACTTTGGCATTGACACCTTCAAGTGTCGCAGATGTCAAACGGTTGACAATGATTGCTTGTTTTGGCTTTACTTTTATTTTTGCTTGTTTGGGTGGAGTACCACTATCTGTTTTAGCATTCATAACAACAGTGTGGCAGAATTTTTGGGAAGCGTTTAAAAATATGTCAAATTGACATATTTTTCTCTCTATTGTTCAGGGGGTAAGACTCTTTTTGTCTTTTTTTCCACTCTTTTTCAAATTTTTTACGTTTCATATAAGAGAGTTTTTCTATAAAGACCTTACCGTCAAGGTGGTCCATCTCATGCTGTATGGCAACGGCTAAAAATTCGTCATCTTCGATGACATGCTTTTCACCGTTTCTATCAAAGTATTCTACCTTGACATGTTTGGCACGTTCAACCTCTTCATAGACACCGGGAATGGAGAGGCACCCTTCCTGAAATTTTTCACTGCCGTCTTTTTCAACGATCACAGGATTGATCATCTCAAGTGTATTCTCTTTTGGTTGATCATTGTCGCTGTGCTCTTCTCTATAGTTTTCACCCTCTTTATCATCCAGAGGGACATTGATGATCAATACTCTGCTGTCGATACCTACCTGGATGGCTGCAAGACCTACACCGTTTTTTGCACGCATGGTATCGTACATATCATCAAGCAGATCATGCAAGGCACCATCAAAGTTTGTTACCTCTTTGGAGATGAGTTTTAGTCTTTTGTCAGGATAGACAACAATTTCTCTGATCATAGCGTTACCCTATTTATGAAAAACTTTTTGTAAGAACTTTGTCAATAAGACCGTAATCCATTGCTTCTTTAGATGACATAAAGTTATCACGTTCTGTATCTTTTTCGATCTGCTTTGCTTTTTTACCGGTCTTTTCCGCCAATATCTCATTAAGTGTATCTTTGAGTCTCTGGATCTCCTGTGCCTGTATCTGGATATCGGTAGACTGTCCCTGTGCACCACCTGAAGGCTGGTGTATCATAATACGTGCATTCGGCAGGGCATAACGTTTGCCTTTTGTACCTGAAGCCAGAAGAAAAGCACCCATAGAAGCAGCCTGACCGATACAAATGGTCACAATGTCAGGCTTAATATAGTTCATTGTATCAAACATAGAAAGGCCTGAAGTGATCACACCACCCGGAGAGTTGATGTAAAAGTAGATATCTTTGTCCGGATCCTGTGCTTCAAGGAAAAGAAGCTGTGCAACGATAGAAGAAGCCACCTGATCATTTACTTCACCGCTCAACATGATAATACGGTCTTTAAGCAAACGTGAATAGATATCGTAAGATCTTTCACCTCTGCCTGTCTGTTCTACAACGTAGGGGATATAACTCATAAATATACCTTTATTATTTGTCTAAACCTAATAGTTTACCAAAAAGTTTGTCTTCGATCATTCCCATTTTTACTGCCGGGAGAAGGTTGTTGTCTGTATAGTACTTGATCACTTGCTCAGGATCCTGCCCAGACATCATTGACTCATAGTAAATTGCTTGAGATACTTCCTGGTCACCTACATTCACTGCTTCTTTTTTCGCCAAAGCATCAACGATGAATGTTGCTTTTACTGAATTTTCAGCATCTGCCCTTACCTCTTCACGAAGTGCTTCGATCTTTTCTGCATTGTCTTTGAACTCTGCAAGTTCTTCTTCTTTCATCTCTCTTGCTTTTGCATTGATCTTTGCATCAATTTCCTGCTCAACAATGTTGTTCGGTAAAGCAAAATCAAAGTGTGCTACAAGTGCTTCGATCAACTTTGGTTTCAACTCTTCATTATAGACTTTAGATACTTTCTCCTGAACCACCTGCTCAGAGAGTTTCTCTTTGAGTGTCTCAACAGTTGCCTTGTCATCTTGAAGAAGTTTTTGAGCAAACGCATCATTCACTTCCGCTTCTACCTGCTCCTGAATTTCATGAAGAAGAACTTTGAACTCAGCATCTTTTCCTGCAAGTTCGTCTGACTGGTACGCTTCAGGGAAAGTTACTGAAACTGTTTTCTCTTCATCATATTTCATACCGATGATCTGCTCTTCGAATCCTGGAATGAACTGCCCTGAACCGATCTTTAGTGAGAACTTCTCTGCTTTTCCACCCTCAAAAGCCACACCGTCCACAAAACCTTCAAAGTCGATGATCACAGTATCTTCATCTCTTACCATTCTCTTTCTTTTGAGCTTTTCAAAAGGTGCCTGCTGCTTTGCGATCTCTGCCAGTTTGGCTTCAACTTCTTCTGCTTCTGCTTTAGGTTTCTCAAAAGCAGGTACAACTTTTTCATAATCTTTAAGCACAACATTCGGCTTTAAAGAGATTTCAAGCTCAACATCGATCTCATTTTCTTTTTTATCATACTTCTTGAACATCGGCTCACCGATTACATCTGCAGCAGAAACACCTGCTTCTTTCATTCCTTGATCTACCAGTGATTTTAAGGCATCAGACTCAGCATCCTGTCTTAATTTGTCACCATGAAGTTTTTTTACTACATGCGCAGGTACTTTACCCTGTCTGAATCCATCTACTTTCATCTGCTTCCCTGCTTCTTTTGCAAGTCTGTCTATATTGGCTTCTATAACGCTGTTTTCAATCGTTCCCGACACCAATACATTGGCATCATCAATCTTTTTTACTGCAACTTTCACTACAATCCTTTATATATAATTGCGTGATTTTATCCAAATTTTATTAATAAACTAATTTTATACATTATTTAGACAAAAATGTAGCTATAATCCATCCATGAATATCTCTTATGCTCAAATCCATAAAAACATACATTTCTGGTACCAGAAATATGGCCGGCTCGATCTACCCTGGCGAAACACCAAAGATGCTTACGAAATATACCTCTCCGAAGTGATGCTGCAGCAGACACAGGTAAAAACAGTACTGGAGCGTTACTATTTTCCTTTTTTAAAGAAGTTCCCCACACTGAAAGCTTTAGGCTCTGCTCCTTTGGATGATGTACTTAAAATGTGGGAAGGATTAGGGTATTACAGCCGTGCCAAGAATCTGCACAAAACAGCCAGTATGGTCAGCACTTTGCCAGAAGAGATTGAAGCACTCAAAAAACTTCCCGGCATAGGGGAAAATACTGCACATGCAGTGGCAGCCTTTGCTTTTAAAAAGCCGGTACCTGTAATGGAAGCCAATGTCAAGCGTATACTCTGTCGTCTTCATAAACTCAAAACACCCACCGATAAAAAACTTTGGGAGGTCGCTTACACTTTAGTGGATACAAACAATCCTTTTGACTACAATCAGGCCATGATGGACATAGGAGCAACCGTCTGTAGAGTGAAAGATCCTTCTTGTGATCTTTGTCCTTTACATAGTATATGTCAAGGGAAAGAAGAGCCTGCCCTCTACCCCACAAAGAAAAAGCGACTTGTACCTACCCGAGAAGAGCATATTATGCTCTCCGTCTATAATGAGAAACTCTCTTTAACACAGCGTTCAGGAAAATTTTTACATGGTCTTTGGGGATTTGAGTCGATCGAAGTGCCGCTGTGTGCAGCGGAGTACATTGGTGAAGTAAGACATGCCTATACACACTTTAAACTAAAATGCAAAGTCTATGTCTATCATGAAGTAAACAAGGCAGAGAAAGACTATTTTAGCATAGAAGAGATAGTCAAACTCGCTGTCTCAAAAGTAGATGATAAAATAGTTAAATTGTATTTGGATACAATACAGAGATATTAACATTTGGAAACAATGATGACAAAAGACGAAGAATTTGAACAAGCCATTAGCAAAGTACTGGAACTCATAGGGGAAGACCCAAAAAGAGAGGGATTGCTGAAAACCCCTTCACGTGTCGCAAAAGCCTTTGGTTTTTTAACAGAAGGTTATACCCAGGACCCTAAGGAGATACTTTCTCAAGCACTTTTTACAACGTCTAATGATGAGATGGTATTAGTGCGTGACATTGAGTTCTACTCTATGTGTGAACACCATATGCTGCCTATTATCGGGCGTGCACATGTGGCGTATATTCCCGACGGTAAAGTAGTGGGACTTTCAAAGATCCCCCGTATCGTCAACGTATTTGCAAGACGTCTGCAGATCCAGGAGCAGATGACCGAACAGATCGCAGATGCTATCTCCCAGAGTATCAACCCAAAAGGTGTGGCGGTGGTCCTGCATGCACGTCACATGTGTATGGAGATGAGAGGGGTTGAAAAAGTCAATTCCACTACTGTCTCTTCTGCTTTGCGTGGTCTCTTTAAAAGTGACGAACGTACAAGATCGGAGTTTTACAATCTCATTAACACCCCTGCTCCTTCCCACTTTTAATAGATAAAAGCCTGCAATAAAGGGCTTTTCATCTAATTAAGAGTATAATTCTCTTCTTTCTTTACTATTTTATTTTAGTTTAAGAAAAACTGCGTAATATGCAGAAAAACTAATTAGGACAAAATTAGTCTTAATTAAAACGAGACTCGTTTTCAAAAGGAACAGAATGAATGTTTATCTAGATAATAATGCAACAACGATTGTTGACCCGCAGGTATTTGCAGAGATGGAACCCTACTTTGTACAAAAGTACGGAAATCCAAATTCACTGCATGCTTTTGCAAGTGACACACACCCGGGTATTAAAACAGCTATGGAGAAGATATATGCAGGTATCAATGCCTCTACAAAAGATTCAGTGGTCATCACTTCTTGTGCCACAGAGAGTAACAACTGGGTACTTAAAAGTGTCTATTTTGAGTACATCCTTACAGGGAAAAAGAACCATATAATAATCTCTGAAGTAGAGCACCCTTCCATCATTGCCACAGCAAAATGGATCGAGAGTATGGGATGCAGGGTCACCTACCTTCCGATCAATGCTGAAGGTATTGTTGAAGCACAAACCGTAAGAGACAACATTACAGACAAAACTGCTTTGGTCTCCATCATGTGGGCAAACAATGAAACCGGTGCTATCTTCCCTGTGGAAGAGATCGGTGATATTTGTGAAGAGCACGGTGTGTTATTTCATACAGATGCTGTACAGGCCATTGGTAAACTGCCTGTAAGTGTACAATCCTTCAATGTAGACTACCTGACATTCTCAGCACACAAGTTCCACGGACCTAAAGGTGTAGGTGCACTGTTCATGAAAAAAGGCAAAGAGCTTATGCCTCTGCTTCACGGCGGTTCACAAATGGGCGGATACCGTTCGGGTACGCTTAATGTTGCCGGTATCGTAGGTATGGGTAAAGCCATTGAAGCTGCGGTAGATGCACTGGACTTTGAAATGACAGAGATCAGAGAGATGAGAGATGATTTTGAAGATGAACTTCTTAAAATAGAAGATACCTTTGTGGTCACGCCAAGATCTAAAAGAACACCAAATACCATCCTTATTTCATTTAGAGGTATTGAGGGTGAGTCTATGTTATGGGACTTGAACCGTGCCGGTATCGGTGCGAGTACAGGTTCTGCCTGTGCTTCTGAAGACTTGGAAGCAAACTCAGTCATGGAAGCCATCGGTGCAGCAGAAGACCTGGCACATACAGCCATCCGTTTTTCACTAAGCAGATACACCACAGAAGAGGAGTTGGAGTACACACTCAAAGTGGTACAAGCCGCAGTCGTTAGACTAAGAGGGATCTCAAGTTCATACGCATACGCACCAGAAGGTCATGAGAGTGGTTTAGACTCTCATCACCATTAAAAAATAATTGAATAAAGTATAAAGGATACAAAATGGGAATAGATAGTTTAATTGGCGGTACCATCTGGGATGAGTACAGCAATAAAGTAACAGATTTGATGAACAACCCGCAAAACATGGGTGAGATTACTGAAGAGCAGGCAAAAGAGATGGGTGCAAAACTCATTGTGGCTGACTTTGGTGCTGAGTCTTGTGGTGATGCCGTAAGACTTTACTGGGCAGTTGACCCAAATACAGATGAAATCCTTCTTTCAAAATTTAAGAGTTTTGGTTGTGGTACTGCCATTGCTTCTTCAGACACTATGGCTGAACTCTGTAAGGGTAAAACCGTAGATGAAGCGGTAAAGATCACCAACATCGATGTTGAAATGGCGATGCGTGACGATGAAAATACACCGGCAGTTCCACCGCAAAAAATGCACTGTTCTGTCATGGCATATGATGTCATTAAAAAAGCTGCAGCACAATACAAAGGTGTTGATATGGAGAGTTTTGAAGAAGAGGTCATCGTCTGTGAATGTGCACGTGTCACGCTTTCAACACTTCAGGAAGTGATTCGTCTGAACGACCTTACAACAGTGGAACAGATCACTGATTACACCAAAGCGGGTGCATTTTGTAAATCATGTATCAGACCTGGCGGGCATGAAGAGAAAGATGTCTATCTTGTCGATCTGCTTGAAGAGTATGAAAAAGAGAAAATGGCTGCTTCTGCTTCACTTGGAAATGAGAGTGGCTCTGCTGTAGACTTCGCTAAAATGACCATTGTTCAGAAGATCAAAGCGGTAGACAAAGTAGTAGATGACAATATCCGTCAAATGCTCATCATGGATGGCGGTGATATGGAAATTCTTGACATTAAAGAGAACGGTGCCAACTTTGACATTTACATCCGATATTTGGGTGCCTGTAACGGTTGTGCTTCATCAAGCACAGGAACACTTTTTGCCATCGAAAATATTTTAAAAGAGAAACTCGATGAGAATATCAGGGTTTTACCTATCTAGATAATGCCCTCTCGCGTAGGGTGGATTGCCCATCGAAAATACCCTTGGGGTAGATCCACCTTTCTCTAAATTACAATCACCTTCTCCACCATTAACTGCAGTGTCACTCTACCTCTAAAGTGGTTTTCATTCACTGTGTAGATCACATCTGCTTTTGAACCCGCCTCGTAACTTTCAACTGTTTTAAACTGTACCCCTGCCATGACAATACCATCCTGGGCAAAAGAGAAACGTAAATGCTCACCCTCTTTTCCCATGGTATCTGCCTGAAGAATATCAACCTGTTTTGAAATAAACTTCGGGGTGGGGTTACCCTGCCCGTAAGGTTCAAATTTTTTCATCACTTTGGTCAGTTCAAAAGAGATGTTTGAAAAGTGTAATTCACCTACAATGTCTGGGTCCACTTCTTCTTTTTTAAAACCGCCGCTCACATAGTTTTTTTGTAGTTGTGATTTAAAGGCTTCTAGGCACTCTTTTTTCAAAGACAAGCCAATGGCTGCACTGTGTCCCCCGAATTTCTCTAAGTGCTCTCTACAGTCATCTGTGATACCAAACAGATCACACTCTCCAAAAGATCTTCCCGAACCTTTGAGCATCCCCTCTGCATTGTTGGAGAGCACTATGCAGGGTTTTTCATGATGGCGTGCCACACGTGCCGCTACAATGCCTACTACACCTTCATGCCACGCTTCTCCTTCTACCACAATGACTTCATCCTCCATATTCACCTGTGCCAGTGCTTTTTGGGTGATCTCCTGTTCTGTAGCTTTACGAAGTCTGTTAAAATCTATCAGTCTTTCCAGTCTTACTCTTGCATCATAAATGTTTGAAGAAGCCAGAAAATCTACTGCAAAAGAGGCATCTTCCATTCGCCCTGCCGCATTAAGCAAAGGAGCCAAAAAAAAGCCTATATCTTCAGCATTCAATGTCTCTTTTCCAGAATGTTCCAAAAAGGCTCTTATGGCAGGACGGCTGCTTTTGTTCAGTGCATTTAATCCCGCTTCCACCATCGCTCTGTTGATGTGTTGCAGCGGCATCATATCAGCAATGATAGCCATGGCAACCAGTTCCAAATAAGGCATCATACTGATCTTTATTTTTAAGGCATTTTTCAATGAAGCTATGAGATACCAGGCGATCTGTGCCCCACAAACCTCTTCATAGGGAAATGTACACTCTTTTTGCTTCTGGTCTATGATGGCATAAGCTTCAGGAATTTCCGGTGCCAAAAGATGGTGGTCGGTAATGATCAGTTCGATCCCTTCTTTTTTGCAAAGTTGCGCCGCATAGACTGCAGAGATACCATTGTCTACGGTTATTGCAAGATCAGTACCTTTGATACGGGGGATGATATTGACAGAGAGTCCGTAACCATCTCTGAAACGATTGGGTATGATCCACTCAACAGGGTAGTCTATCTCTTCAAAAAAAAGTTTCATTAAGGTAGTAGAAGTCACACCATCCACATCATAATCGCCGATAATGGTGATCTTTTCTCTCTTTTGTATAGCAGTAACAATACGCGCAGTGGCTTTGTCCATATCTTTAAAAGTAGAGGGTAGAGGAAGATCTTTTAAAGAGAGAAAACCCTCTTTAAAACGTGAAGATAAGATATTATCTAACGCATCAAGCGTTAATTTTTCTAACATCTATTTTTTATGTGTCATTGCAGCTTTTGCAAAAGCTAAAATAGATGGATTTACATTTTGTAATCTTGAAGTAAATTCAGGATGGAACTGTACCCCGAGGAACCATGGATGGTCCACTACTTCCACTGCTTCAATAAGCCCGTGTGATTCACCTGTAATGTCCATACCTTTTGCTTCCAGAGCTTCTCTGTATGCCGGGTTTGCTTCATATCGATGTCTGTGTCTTTCAAAAATAATAGATGCATCATAAGCTTCTCTTAGTTTTGAACCCTCTTTTGTCTCACACTCATACTCTCCAAGACGCATGGTACCGCCCATCGGTGAAGTGCTTGTTCTTACCTGTTTTGAACCCGAAGCATCAATAAATTCATCAATAAGATAAATGATCGGATCTGAAGTATTTTCATTGAACTCTACAGAGTTCGCGTTTGAAAGACCCAGGACATTTCTGGCATACTCCACCATAGAGAGTTGCATACCCAAACAGATACCCAAAAACGGTATCTTCTCTTCTCTTGCATACCGGATCGCTTCTATTTTTCCTTCAACACCACGCTCACCAAAACCGCCTGCAACCAATATACCGTCACAATCCTTCAGGAATTTTGCTGCACCGTCATCTTCTACTTTTTCAGAGTCGACCCATTTGATATTAATTTTTGCATTCAAATGTGCACCTGCATGAATAAGTGCTTCGGTTAAAGATTTATACGACTCTTTAAGATCCAGATATTTTCCGACAAAAGCAATTTTCATTTCATCACTTGGCATGATGATCTTATGTACCAGATCTGCCCATTCATCCATTTTAGGTTCGCAGTTATCAAGTTCCAACTGCTGACAAATAGGGGTAAGCATATCCTGACGTAAAAAGTTGAGTGGTACCTGGTAGATCGTAGCAGCATCTTCAGCAACGATGACAGACTCATCTTCAACATCACAGGAAAATGCAATTTTTCGTTTGATCTCAGCTGTGACCGGCACTTCAGCTCTTAAAACCAGCATATGAGGAGCAATACCAATACGTCTTAACTCTTGAACTGAATGTTGAGTTGGTTTTGTTTTAAGCTCACCTGCTGCTTTGATATATGGTAAAAGTGTCACATGAATATTCATCACTTTCTTTTTACCAAATTCATGTTTCATCTGTCTGATCGTCTCAAGAAATGGCAAACCTTCAATGTCGCCTGTGGTTCCACCCAGTTCAACAATAAGAATGTCTTTACCTTCACCAGCACGAATAATACGCTCTTTAATTTCATTCACGATATGAGGAACTACCTGAATGGTCTTCCCCAGGTATTTACCTTTACGTTCGTTTTCAATAACCGTTTTGTAAACAAGTCCTGTAGTAAAGTTGTTGTTCTGTGTTAAAGAAGTATCTAAAAACCTTTCATAATGCCCCAGATCAAGGTCTGTTTCTGCACCATCTTTGGTCACAAAAACTTCTCCGTGTTCCAAGGGAGACATAGTTCCCGGATCAACATTAATGTATGGATCTAATTTTAAGACACCAACTCTTAAATTGGTATGTTTAAGCAGTGTTCCTACACTCGCAGCAGTAATACCTTTACCTAATGAAGAGAGTACCCCGCCTGTAACAAAAATATATTTTGTTTTATTTTCACTCATTTAACGCTATCCTTCACTTATGCAACAATTGGCATAATAATTGTAATGAAATTATCATCTTTGACAATAAACGGAAGACTCGGTTCATTGAATTCAATCACAAATTCATTTTTATCTACTTGTGAAATAAAATCTAAAATATATTTAGAGTTGAACGAGAGTTCAAATTTTTCATTTAATCCTGTGTTTATTTCTAATTCTGTTTTTGCTTCAACATTGTCAGCAGACAAAGAGTTAAAAATGATTGTATCTGAAAGCAGTGTCATTTTAATTTCCTGAGAAATTGTTGTGATCATTTTAATGGCATCAAGCATCTCTCTTTTTGGAAGCGCAATTGAGTGTTTTACTGATGAAGGTACAATTCTCTGATAGTCAGGGAATTTTCCATTGATCAGGCGTGTATAGAAAAAGTAATTGTCATTGCCTATAATAAGATTTGTCTCATCAAAGTAAATATTAATTTGATCTAAAAAAAGTTTTTGAATTTCGAGGATCGCTTTTTTAGGAACAATTAAAGAGAGCTCTTCTTCATTTGAACTTTCAATTTTAGCAATAGCCAATCTTCTTGTATCTGTTCCGACAAGATCTGTAGAATCATTTTTAATATTGATCAAAGCTCCATTGAGTTCAAATTTAGGATTGTTTGTATCTATTGCCGGAGAGATCTTTTTTAAATTTTGAATAAGAGATAAAGAGTCTAAAGAGATTTGAGGTTTCTCTTCTTTACTAGGAAATGAAGGGTATGTGTCAGGATCAAAAGTCGGAAGCTTGAATTTTGAATGTTTCTGTTTGACGATAAGTGTATTATCCAGAAGTTCTAAAATTATTTCATCATCTTTAAGAATACGGATAATATCTAAAAGTTTTTTACCGTTGGCTGTAAAAGAACCTTCTGCTTCGATTATAATATTGTCTGTTACGATCTCTAATCCTATTTCACCATCTGTTGCTTTTACAATACACTTGTCATTTTGAGAGTTAAATAAAATGTGTGAAGTGATTTGTGAGGCATCTTTTTTTTCTAAAAAAGGTTGGAGGTTTATAAGTATTGATTCTATGATTTGCTTTTGTGCTTTGATCTTCATTGATATCCCTTATTATTTTAATAAATTAGTAGATAGTAGTAGTTCATCCTGAATATGTGAATAACTACTCTGCTACCTGTTTTACCGTTGTTGAGTGAGTTGTCAAGTTTACACAAGCCATTCACATCTTTTCACTTCTAAAATTATATCTTTTTTTTATTCAAGTTTTATAAGTGTGCATGAGTGCAGCGTTAATTTAGATAAATTCTTCGGTACTGGTATTGATTTTATTGGAAAGCTCTTCGAGCAAAACTTTAAAATTCTCATCATTGTCTATGATCTCATTGATCTTTTTCATCGCATGTGATATGGCTGTATGGTCTTTCATTCCAAAATACATAGCGATCTGCGGCATAGAATTTGGAGTAAGATTTCTTGCAAGATAGATAGCTGTTCTTCGGGCAGAAACTACATTTTTTGTACGTTTTTTTGATTTGATATCTGAAGGTTTGATGTTCAATTCTCTTGAGACGATCTTGACAATGTCATCTATGCTGACATTCTCTTTTTTCTCTTTGAGCTGGTCTTTAATGGCATTTTGAGCAAAATCCAGTGTGATCTCCTGATTGAGCATGGAGGACATGGCATTGAGTTTGATGATGGTACCTTCAATTTCACGAATATTGTCACCCATATTGGTAGCAATGAAATTAATGATCTCATGGTCAAGCTGTACATTGTCCAGTTCACATTTTTTCTGGATAATGGCGATCTTTGTTTCAAGTCCGGGAGGCTGAATATCTGCCATGAGACCCATTTCAAAGCGGCTTCTGAGTCTGTCAACCAGACCGGAGATCTTGTTAGGTTGTCTGTCTGAAGTGATAACGATCTGTTTATTTGTATTATAGAGTGCATTAAAGGTGTGAAAAAACTCTTCCTGGGTCTGTTCTTTACGGCTTAAAAACTGTATATCATCAATCAGAAGCAGGTCACACTCTCTGAACTTGTCTCTAAATCTGTCCATGGTCTGTGAACGAAGGTGGGAGGTAAAAGAGTTCATAAATTGTTCAAGTGTGGTGTAAATGACGGTTTTACCCAAGTCAATATGGTAATTACCAATGGCTTGAAGCAAATGTGTTTTCCCTAAACCAACCCCTCCGTAAATAAAGAGCGGGTTGTAAAGCTGCCCAGGTTTTTCTGCTACCGATTTTGCCGTAGTGTAGGCAAATTGATTGGAATCACCCACAATAAAGTTATCAAACTTCAAAGAGGGATTCAGGTAGGTACTCTTTGAGTTACTTTTTTCTGTACTTTGTTTCGCCACAGCCGCAGGGGTCTGTTTCTTCTGTTTTTCTACAGAGATATCTATCTTTGGTCTGATCTCATTTTGAAGTTCAAAGAGGTGGGTAAGTTTGTCTGCATATTTGGTCTTTACCCATTTGGCAATGATCATATTGGGTGCATAGAAGTAAACAAGGTTGGATCTGGAACGTTTTGCATCATAGACAAGTTTTTTAATATAACGCTCATATTCTGTTTCAGAGATCTCTTTTTTAAGTTCAAAAAGTACTTTTTGCCCAATATTCATATGTTATGCCTTATAAATTGTTTTTTAGATAAAGCGTTTTTCACCTATTTAAAAAAGTTAAAATATTAATTGTGAATAACTTTTGATATTTTAGCTTATCTTAGTTAAAATAAGGCAAGAAAAGCATGTTGAATAAGTTTATTCACAATGTGAACAAAGGTGTGAATGAATATTTTAGGAATAGACCCCGGAAGCCGTAATTTAGGCTATTGCATCATACATTGGGATGGAAAAAAGTTTTCACTTGTCGAGGCCGGTTTGCTCAAAATGAAAGAAAAAGAGCTGCAGTCCCAAATGGTGGAGCTTGTAGAGGGTATTGATATTATTTTAAAGAAACATACCATCGATGAAGTGGCAATAGAAGATATCTTTTTTGCTTTTAACCCCAAGTCGGTGATCAAGTTGGCACAATTTAGAGGGGCTCTTTGTTTGAAGATACTCCAGGAGATAGGTTTTTTTCATGAATATACTGCCCTGCAGGTGAAAAAAGCAGTCACAGGAAATGGCAAGGCCACGAAAGAACAGGTGGCTTTTATGGTGAAAAGACTTTACGGCATTAAAAAAGAGATCAAACCTCTGGATATTACCGATGCCATGGCCATTGCACTGACGCATCTTCAAAGAGTGAAAATGCGCAAAGTGCCAAAATAGGTTTTTTGGTACTTTTAATTTGAGAGGGGTTGTGCATTTTTATCGACAGCGATCATTTTTCTTTTTGGTAGTGTAAAGCTGCTTTTTCTGTTGTAAGGTACGGACTCTTCGATGATCTTGTCATATGAATAGATGTCATGTTTAAAGTAGGCAAGGCCATTTTCCTCATAAACGGTAAAATAGAGTATATGTACCGGTACAGACTTTTTGAGTCTTACCGTGGTAGGCTTATTGCTTGCAAGTATCTGGTCGATCTTCTCTTTGGAGTAGATACCTTTGGCATTTTTAAGAAGAATATCTAAAAGATCAAAAGGTTTGTCTACTCTCATACAGCCTGAAGAGTAGAGTTTGTAACGTCTCTCAAGCAGGGTTTTATTGTCTGTATCATGAAGATAGACGGCATATTTGTTGGGGAACATGAACTTGACACGTCCCAGTGCATTGTTCTCTCCCGGGTATTGTACAAAACGGTAAGGTACACGTTTTTCAGAGTTGATATAGGGTTGAAGCATCTCATAATTGGCCTCTACCTCTTCTTTCCCTGAAAAAACATGAATATCATGTTCTTTTAAATAGTCAGGCTGAGACTCAAGTATAGGTATGAGGTCTCTTTTGACAAGGTTGTCAGTGACCGTCCAGGTCGGGTTAAGCACCAAATACTCTATCTGGTCTGAAAAAAGTGGTGTAGGCCTGTCTATACGACCTACCACGATCCCCATTTTTGTCAACATTTTAGCATTTTTGTAATAGCGTAGGTTAAAGTCAGGAATATTTACTTCAATATGCTCAGGTTCAAATGTGCGTGGGTAGAGTTTGGTTTTGTCCAAGTTGGTAATGATCGCCTGAATATTCTTTTTGACCGGCTGGTTGAGGTAATAGGTTACTTTTTTATCGACCTTTCCGGTAATTTCAAGCAGATAACGTTTTTGGTAGGTCTTCACCGCTTTTTCAAGTGTTTTATTGAACGTCCAGCTCAGGTCTGCACTCTTAGGGTAGTCTCCTGTTATCTGTAAACGTTTTTTAACATCCGGTACCCGGCTTGACCAGTCACCCACTTTGAGAGGTGTTTTGGTATATTTGATCTTTGGGAATTTCTCCATGACCTTGTAGTCTTTTAAAAGTCGTACAAGTTTTTTGTACCGCTTTTCCATAGGCAGGAGGGTTTTCAAATACTCCAGAATATTTCCTTTGACCATGGCAGACAGCAGTGCCTTCTGGTTGGGGAACGCTTTTATGGTCATCTCCCAGTCGGCTGTCACATCATCACTCTGTTTGAGGGTTTTAAGCTTGCTCTGTACCAGACCCCAGTCCACGTCACCCTGGACAATGAAACGTACAAGCCGAACCATAGAATTGGTCAGCATGACATCAAGTCTTGCATACACAGCACTTTTTTTCTGTTCAGAGATATCATTGTTGTCCAGCATGTAAAAAAGACGTTTAATGGCTTTTTGGTCAAAACTTTTATTTTTGTAGTTGAAGAGTGGTGTGTTGAGTGCGTGGATCAGCTGACTGGTTTTATGTTCATTGGCTTTTCCTACCCACAATGGCTTATACTCTGTGTTGGCATAAATAGTTTCTACAATTTGACGATTTTTACCTTTGAGGATCTTTGGCAGTGAACTTTGGATGTTTTGACCAATGTTCTCCATGCTTAAGGGTTGGGCATGCAGTGTAAGGTGCAGCAGGAGCAGCACTGCAATAAGTTTAATCTGTTTCAATACCATGTTCCTTTTTATACATTTCTGTATTGTTTGTCAATGAGTTTGAGATATTTTTTCGGAGTGGCTTTCTTCATCTCTTCTGCCAGCCACTGTATCTGGAACCAGGCAGCACCGGAATCTCTAAGGTCAAAATAGTTCTTGAGGCTTCGTATGTTAAATGTGACAACCATGTCAACCTTCCAGTTGTCAGAGACAATATGTTTAAACCCGTCCCCCACATTTCTTTTTTTCTTTCCCATTTGAAATGCTTCAAAAAGTGTCTGGGCATCCCCTTTGCACTCTTTGATCAAAGGCAGCGATGATTTTGCTATGGCATTGCTAATGAAATCACTGTCTCTTTCATATTGGAATTGTAATTTATCGTAAATGGCTTTTATCTCTATGGCGAGGTATTTTGGGTCTGTGACCACAAAAAGGTTAAAGGCAAGCAGTTTTTCCAGGAAGAAGTCAAAACCGTTCTCACTCTCCAAAGAGGCAACAAAAGCATTAATGACAGAGGACATCGTATATCGGGTACTTCGTACAGAAATAGCTTGAAGTCTGTGACGTGCGTGCTCCTGAAGAACACCTCTTGAAGTACCTTGTATTAAAAAGCTGAGTGTGGCATGTTCAATGATGGAGTGATGATGGTGTACCCAGGCAAGGTTGGCAAGCAGATCAGAGTCATCGATGTTGTTAATGGCTTCTGTATCTAAATGCTGCATGGCTGTTTTCACACATTCATTTTCAGAATTCTCAAAAGAGTCATAACAGGTTCTTGCAGCGATCTCTGCAACGCCTAGTCCGGACTGCTGCAAAAGTGTGACTTTGGGCTTTTCGTATTCGATTTGGTACTTTACTGTTTTTTCCATCATTCTGCCTATTTTATTTTGATACAATTATAGCAATAAAAGGTAAAGGTACATAATGCAGGCGAACGAACGGTTTTTTGGTTTTGAAGAAGATTTCAGAGACCCCTATGCAAGAGACAGGGACAGAGTACTTCATTGCTCCTCATTTAGACGTTTGGAGTATAAAACACAGGTTTTTCTAAACCACGAAGGAGACTATTTTCGTACACGTCTTACCCATTCACTGGAAGTTTCTCAAATAGCAAGAACACTTTCACGTATGTTGAAGCTGAATGAAACACTTGCTGAAGTGATCGCACTGTCACATGATCTGGGACATACCCCTTTTGGTCATGTTGGAGGAGATGAACTCGACAGACTACTTCGTGAAGATGGCAGACCTTTGGGTTTTGAACACAATTTTCAATCTTTTCGCGTATTGACAAAGTTGGAAAAACGTTATAAAGATTTTGATGGTTTGAACTTGACCTTTGCAACACTTGAAGGAGTACTAAAGCACTCATACCCCTATAAAAAACCTTTTTTAGAGGCGTTGGACAGTCGTTTTGATCTTGAAAAACACCCTTCTCTTGAAGCCATGGTCGTTGACCATGCAGATGAGATTGCATATACTTCCCATGACATAGATGACGGGATCAAATACGGGCTTATCTCTTTTGATGACCTGCTGGAAGACAAGCTCTGTTTGCGGGTTGATGCAATGGTGCAAAATGAAGGTGTACAAAGAGGAGAAAAACTCTACAGACACCGTTTTGTGGCAGGACTCATCAAGCTGCTTGTGGAAGATTTTATGGAAAACGCCAAAGAAGGTGCAGAAAAATTCAGAAAAGATGAGCCTATTGTTGCTTTTTTAGCTGCCAAAGAGAAATTGCCTGTAGGGTTTTCCAAAGAGACAGCCACAGAGTTAAAGATATTGAAAAAACTACTGCTCAAAAAACTCTACAAACATGAAAAGATCGCAAGAAAAATGTATGCTGGAAAGCAGTGTATAAAAGGTCTCTATAAAGCATTCAGAGAAGACTCTAATCTTCTGCCCATGCATCAGCAGGAACTTTTTGAAGTACGTAAAAAAGAGCGGGTCATCGCAGATTATATTGCAGCAATGACAGACAGATATGCCATGAAAACCTACCATGAAATCTATGGTTTATCGCTATAAAATCTATACTATAGTAACTTTTCGATATAATTCGCGAAAATTATAGGGGTTTTCATCCCTTTTCAGGATATATCATGCAAAAAATTAAAAACATTGCCGTTATTGCACACGTTGACCACGGTAAAACAACACTTGTAGATGAACTTCTTCAGCAGTCTGGTACATTTGCTGCTCACCAGCAGATAGAAGAGAGAGCTATGGATTCAAATGACATAGAGAAAGAGAGAGGGATCACGATCCTTTCTAAAAATACAGCTATCGTATATGGTGATCACAAGATCAACATTATTGATACTCCAGGTCACGCTGATTTTGGTGGTGAAGTTGAACGTGTTCTTAAAATGGTAGATGGTGTACTTCTT
>DQSX01000004.1 GCA_015663065.1 Sulfurovum sp. | reverse complement strand
TCATTGTGGCTGAATCTGGCATCAATGATCATGAAACGGTAGTGGAGCTCTCCAAGGTTGGTGCAGATGCGTTTCTCGTGGGGGAACACTTTATGCGACAGGATGATATTACGGCGGCTATAAAAGCCGTCAAATACGGTTAAGATAATAACTTTTTAACCATTTGGTTAATTCTTCCACCGTCTGCACGGCTACCTATAGCTATTTTGGCAGCACCCATGACTTTCCCCATATCTTTCATGCTGACAGCAGCAGTATCAGCAATGACCTCTTTGAGTACAGCCTCCAGTTCAGTGTCATCCATAGGTTCGGGAAGATAGCTTTGGACTATGGCGATCTCTGCATCTTCTTTCTCTACAAGGTCTTGACGTCCTGCCTCTGCAAATTGTGTTTTGGCATCTTCTCTTTGTTTGAGATATTTCATCATAATATTTTCAAGATCGGCATCTGTTACATCTCTACGCTCATCTACTTCTATCTGTTTGACAGAAGCTTGAATGTTTCTTAGCGTATCTCTTTTTACCGTATCTTTGGCTCTCATCGCCTCTTTGATATCATTTTTAATTTGTTCTTTTAAATTCATAAGGTCAAACTCCATATATTTTTATGTGATTATACTATAATCAATGTATGATAATTACAATAAAAGACAAAGAGTTTGATACCGCAGCAATTACACAGCTTTACCCTGCGGCAGTGGTGAAAACCGGACATGAAGATGAGACCACACAGGTCAGTCTTGAGTGGCTGGATCTAGAAGCCAAAGGTAAAGTTGAACTGGTTGGCTATGGTATTTTTATTCATTTGGGCGAAGAGGAAAAATATACATTTATGTTTGATACCAAAGAAGAGATGGATGAAGAGATAGGGTCTATTGCTTCACAAATTAAAAAGTGAGATAAGATGAAAAGATATTTAAAAACAGTAGTTGGGCTTATGGTACTATTCTCTGTGATGTTGAGTGCTAGAGAGTATGATTATGCTTCTTCACACTATAAATATATTTCTCTGTACAACAAAGAGAACAAAGTACAGCAGATGCGATCTGTCATGGGTTTTGAAGATTTTCAGAAGATCATTAAAGAGCAGTGGAATAAAGGCTATGATATTTCAGATATCAAATATGGTAATGGGAAATGGATAGGCGTCTTTACTAAAGCAGACCGAGAGAGCCATCAGACCTATGTGGTCTCACCGCGCTGGTCAGGGGTTAATGATATACTCAACGAATACTGGAACAAAGGCTACTATATGACCCACATAGAACATGGCTTGGCTGAATGGGTCGTAGTGTTTGAAAAAAATACCTCTTATACAAACCAATCGTATGAGAGAAGAAAAACTTTGGATGAGTTTGTCTCCGCGGTTGAAAAAAGATGGCAGGAAGGTTATGACCTGATAGATCTGGAGTATGGACAGGGACGCTGGACAGGTATCTTTGCAGAAGGTACAGGCTATAAAGCACAGGCAATGTCTATACGTTCACGCTGGTCTGAAATGGTCTATGTCATTCAGGAGTACTGGAAAAAAGGGTATAGGATCTCACAGATTGAACATACACTAGGAAAATGGATGTGCGTATTTAGCAAAATAGAGGGAGCAAAAGAGCAGAAATATAAAATGAGTCCCACAGTGAAAAGCCTAAAAGAGGTTTTTGAAACAGAACAAAAAAATGGATATAGTTTAATTGATCTTGCTGAGGGTTGGTAGTATAGCGCAGGGGCTTTTCGTCCTGCACATTTGTATTATTTTGCTTCAAAATCCAAAGAAGCTGAATTGATACAATAACGCAAATAGGTTGGTGCAGGACCATCGGGAAAGACGTGACCAAGGTGTGAGCCGCAGGCTGCACAGCGTACCTCTACACGACGCATACCTAAGGAGTCATCCACAACCTCTTCAATGACTTCATCATTGACCGGTTTGAAATAACTTGGCCATCCCGTACCGGAATCAAATTTGGCATCTGAGTTGAACAAAGGTGTATGGCAGCATTTACAGCTGTATGTTCCTTCTGCTTTTGCATCATGATATTCATTTTGAAACGGTGCTTCCGTGCCGTGGTTCAAACATACATTGTACTCCAATGGTGTCAATGTTTCTTTTAGCTTTTCTTTATCTAATTGTATTTTATAAGACATAAGTATCCTTGTGTTAATTTTCTATCATCATAGCCAATTTTCTTTGGATTTAAGTTAGTTTATCTTATTATTCGTAAACTAATTCTGGAGATTTGATGTCAACCTTTCAACTTTTTCTTTTAATCCTCGCTGCAAGCGTACTTTACCTTTTTTTTAAACAACTTTTTTCAGGATCTTACCCTAAACGCGGTGTAGATTTTGAAGCAAAAAATGCAGATGAGCAGATCGGTGGGATCAACCGTCCCGATAAAACCTTTTCAAAACCGACAGTACAGCTGACACGTATGGAGCAATTGCTAAAAATGACGGATGAAGCTTTGGAAAAGAAAGATTTTGAAGAAGCAAAAAAAGCGCTGGGTTCTGCTCTGATCATTGATGAGAACAATGCAGATGTGTTACAGAAAATGGCATATGTGTGCATGCAGAGTGAAGCGTATGAAGAGGCCAAAGAGAGTATTGAAAAACTGATCGCCCTGGATGAAAATGACGACATGGCACATGCTTTACTTGCCAATGCACTGCATAAACTCGGCGATGAAGAGGGTGCCGAAAAACATCATGAAAAAGCGATCAGCTTAGACACTGACTACGCACCGCACCATTTTAACTATGCAAATACACTTTATGATCTTGGACGAAAAAAAGAAGCATTGGCAGGATATAAAAAAGCATATGAACTGGATGAGAGTATAGAAGTTGCCAAAGAGATGATCGAAAAACTGGAGGCTGACAATGTCTAGTACCTGTTTTATATCTCAGGAAGCAACATCAGAGATACTTTTGCGTGTAACAAATGTCTGTGCAGAGTGTTATGCTGATATCAATAGAGGAGATACGATCCATTATGATATGCAGAGTTACCGTTACCTCTGTGACTGTTGTCAGGAGAAGCTTTGT
This sequence comes from Sulfurovum sp., assembly GCA_015663065.1. Lineage (GTDB taxonomy): Bacteria > Campylobacterota > Campylobacteria > Campylobacterales > Sulfurovaceae > Sulfurovum. The sequence goes on along the minus strand of DQSX01000004.1, from coordinate 4,835 downwards.
GCCCAGATGAATGAGGATTGTGAAATTGTTGAGGAAGAGCTACCTTCTCTGTTTTGTTAATATAATATTCTTGGAACCTCAAACTTGTTTGAGATCAATTGATATGCTACGGTAAAATATTTGCCTTAAACAAGTTTAAGGTTCTTAGGTATTTTCCATAATATATTTTATCGCATTGATATAACTCAAACTGTTTAATTCCACACTTTTATAGGCTATATCAAATGCTGTACCATGGTCTACAGATGTTCTCAAAATTGGTAAATTTAGGGATACGTTGATACCTTCATCAAAATAGAGCGCCTTGAGTGGTGCTAAACCCTGATCGTGGTACATGGCTATATAGTGGCTGTAGTTTTTTCGTACATTTGGAGTGAATGCCACATCCGGAACCAAAGGATCACTAAATGCTTCGACCGGGCTCAGCAACCGTGCTTCGACAGGCTCAGCAACCGTTCCCTGAGCTTGTCGAAGGGCAATATTTACATGATCAATAGCCTTTTGAATGATCTTCTCTTCATCTCCCAGCACACCGTCATCTCCGGCATGAGGATTTAAGCCAAGCACTGCAACTTGTTTTTTTGGTTTTGCCGTTTTATAAAAGTCCAGAAAAAACCGTGTCAAATCTTTTTCATTGATGCTACCTGCCACTTCTTTTAAAGGGATATGTTCGGTAAAAAGAGCCACATACATTTGTTCACAACCCAGCATCATGATCGCTTCAGCATCAAAGAAATCTCTAAGTGCGTCGGTATGTCCTTTGTAATGAATACCTGCAAGTTCCCAGGCTTTTTTATGAATGGGAAGGGTACAGATGGCATCTACTTTTTTCAAGTCTGCAAGGTTGATGGCTTTGTTGAAAGATTCATAAGCATATTTTCCAGATACTTTACTTACTGTGCCTGCTTCTATCTCAAAATAGGGTGCGATGTTTTCAAGTGTTTGGAAAGTGTTGGGAATAGGGATGTTAAGTTTTTCTGAAGCCTGTTGCAGCATCTCTTTGTCAATGCAGTAGAGTGCTTCGACCAGTTGAGAAACAGTATGATGGTTCTCAAGTGCAAGCTGTATGCCTATACCGTTGAGGTCACCGACTGAGATGGCTACTTTTTTTTTCATATTATCTGATCAACATCGCTTTCATATCTAAGATCGCCTGTTCCAAACCAACATAGACGGAACGTGCTACAATACTTTGACCAATGTTCAGTTCTTCAATTGTCTCTATCTCAACAATATCTTTCACGTTTTGCATATTAAGTCCGTGTCCTGCGGCAACACGCAAGCCTCTCTCCATGGCATCACAACTCAAAAGACGAAGATTTCTGAGTTCATCATCAAGCATTTGTTTCAGGTTCTTACGCGAGAGCTCCAGTTCAGGGATGCTGTGATGTGTTTTTGAAAGATTAGAGTATAACATGGCATAGACATTGGCATATTTCCCTGTATGAAACTCTATCCACTCTACACCAAGCGCAAGCGAAGCTGTGACGGCACTCAGTGTCGGGTCTATAAAGAGAGAGACCTCTATCTCCTCTTTTTGCAAACGTGTAATGGCTTCTTTGAGTTTGTCCTGTTTGCCTTCCACAGCCAAGCCGCCTTCTGTGGTCACCTCTTCTCGTTTTTCGGGAACAAGGGTGACACGGTGCGGTCTTAGTTTGCAGGCAATGTCTATCATCTCGGAAGAGATAGCACACTCAAGATTAACAGGAAGCATGGAGAGTTCTATGATGTTCTTGGCATCAGCATCCTGCATGTGCCGTCGGTCTTCACGCAAATGTATAGTGATCTGGTCAGCCCCTGCACGTCTACATATACCCAATGCATCCAAAGGATCGGGATCAGCAACTTTTCTGGCTTCTCTCAATACGGCAATGTGGTCAATATTTACACCCAATAACATCCATACTCCTTTAATGTATGATCAGGTAAATTATATCGAAAATTGTTTATTGGGAGATGTGAATACCATACAAAAATGCCGTACCTTGATATTATTATCAAAAAATACGGCTTTGTATAAGTTGAGGTAAACCCAACCATAACCAACATTTCGGTATAATCGCGATAATATTATTTAAAGGCTTATAAAATGGCAAAAAGAACAATTAAAAAAGCAGTACTTGCCTACTCAGGCGGGCTTGATACGAGTATCATTTTAAAATGGCTTCAGGATGAGTATGACTGTGAAGTAGTGACGTTTACAGCAGATCTCGGACAGGGTGAAGAGGTAGAACCGGCACGTCAGAAAGCTTTGGATATGGGGATTAAAAAAGAGAATATTTTTATTCTTGACCTAAGAGAAGAGTTTGTAAAAGATTTTGTTTTTCCAATGTTCAGAGCCAATGCCATTTATGAGGGTGAGTATCTTCTTGGTACTTCTATTGCCCGTCCGCTGATCTCTAAAAAACAGATAGAGATCGCCCATCAGACAGGTGCGGATGCAGTCTCTCACGGGGCTACAGGAAAAGGGAATGACCAGGTGCGTTTTGAACTGGGCTACCTGGCGCTTGATCCGGACATTGCCGTGATCGCACCGTGGAGAGAGTGGGACTTGAACTCGCGTACCAAACTGCTTGCCTATGCCAAAGACCACGGCATTGACATTGATGGAAAAGGGCAGGCCAAACCTTACTCTATGGATGCAAACCTGCTGCATATCTCTTACGAGGGTGAGCATTTGGAAAACCCCTATGCAGAACCTGAAGAAGATATGTGGTTGTGGTCTGTCTCTCCTGAAAAAGCACCAGATGAAGCAGAATATATTACGATCTCATATAAAAACGGTGACCCGATTGCCATTAACCGCGAAGAGATGTCTCCTGCAAAGATCCTTGCAACATTGAATGAATATGGTAACAAACACGGCATCGGTCGTATTGACATTGTTGAAAACCGTATGGTCGGGATGAAGGCGCGTGGATGTTATGAGACTCCGGGTGGAACGATCATGCTTAAAGCACACAGAGCTATTGAGTCCATTACGCTTGACCGAGAAGAGGCACACATGAAAGATGAGCTTATGCCTAAGTATGCAAAGCTCATCTACAACGGTTTATGGTGGTCTCCTGAACGCCGTATGTTGCAGGCTGCTATTGATGCGACACAAGAGCAGGTAGAAGGTTTGGTGAAGTTGAAACTTTACAAAGGTTCTGTGACTGTGGTTGGCAGAAAGTCAGACTTGACGCTCTACTCTGAAGAGCACTCAACGTTTGAGGCAGATGATGTCTACGATCAAAAAGATGCAGAAGGGTTCATCAGACTCAATGCACTTCGTTTTATGATCGAAGGTAAAAAACAGCCGGAGCGTATCAAGACACTGATCGGTGATTTTGAAGAGACAGAAGTATGTCGTATTGAAACCGGGTCTGTGACGATCTGTGAACGTATTAAACGTTTCTTTGGGTTTGGGAACACTTCTACACCCAAAAAGAAATAAATTTCTATTAATTCCCGTGTTTAGTCTGTTGCTTACGCGGGAGGTAAGATATCTTCCATCACTTCCAATACTTTGGAAGGTTTAAACTTCAAAAAACTCTCTCTGTACAATAGACTTGGCACTAACTCCAGGAAAAAATATGCGAACATTAACATAGGGTAGAAGGCATAATATTCATTTTTGAATGACTTAAATGTGTAGCGTTCCATGAACCACGCTTGGGCACTCTTTAGTCCATTGTAAAAAAGCAGTACTTCCATGGCAAAGATGGAACCCCAGATGAGGTAGGTCATGCCTGTGACGAGCAGGGCACCCTCTATGCCGTACATGCCCATAACTGCTGCCAGGAAAATGGCAAGATAGAGGGAAAAAGAAGAGAATCCGATAATGGCAAAGATGACCAGAGCGGAAAAGATGAAAAGTAGGCTTCCTAGAAGTATGAAGAGTTCCAGAAATGTTTTTTGTTCATGAAATGTGGGGCTGAAGTATGCACCCACAAGGATAATGCCAAATATAGCGATGACCGTCAATGCAAGAGAGCGGTATTCTCTCATTTTTTCTCCTTATGCTATCTCGTAGAGTTTTGTCAAAGATTTTACATCGGCTTTTCTGCCCAACCACTCCTGATAGAGTGCAGACATCTCTTTGGCTCCGCCGTTTGCCAAGATATACTCTTTATACCCTTTTGCCTGCGCTTTGTCAAATCCGTTGTTCTCATCCAGGCAAGAGAAGAAAGCATCTGCAGAGAGGACCTCCGCCCATTTGTAAGAGTAATACCCTGCAGCATAGCCACCAGCAAAAATGTGCGCAAATCCATGCTGGAACTTGTTATAGCTTGCAGGTTTCAACAAAGAGGTCTTTTCTCTGATGCCATCCAAAAGTGCCTGTACTTCATCTCCCTGGTAAAGCTTCTGGTGCAGTTGAAAGTCAAAAAGTGAAAACTCTACCTGACGCAAGATGCCAAGTGCTGCCTGAAAGTTCTTTGTCTCTTTTATCTTTGCCATTAGGGTATCGGAGATAGGCTCGCCGCTCTCATAGTGGAAGCCAAAACGTTTGAGTATGGCAGATTCATAGGCGAAGTTCTCCAAAAATTGGGAAGGGAACTCTACTACATCCCAAGCCACTCCGTTGATACCGGAGACCGAACGTTCTTTACATTTTCCAAAAAGATGGTGAATGGCGTGTCCCATTTCGTGGAAGAGGGTAACCACATCATCATGTCTCAAAAGAGAAGGTGTTTTTTCACTAGCAGGAGAGAAGTTACAGACTACAAAAGCAGAGGCCAAATGTTTATTGCCTTGTGCATCAACATAATGTGTCTCCCAGTCATTCATCCATGCACCACCGCGTTTCTCTTTGCGTGCTTCAAGATCAAAGTAAATACGACCTGATAGTACAT
>DQSX01000144.1 GCA_015663065.1 Sulfurovum sp. | reverse complement strand
TTGATCATCGTGGGTGTGGGGGCATATCTTGTAGCCATCTATAATAAACTGGTAGCACTGAGAGCAGGAATGGATGCATCATGGTCAGACATTGATGTACAGTTAAAACGTCGTTATGACCTTATTCCTGCACTTGTAGACACGGTAAAAGGATACAAAGAGTATGAAGCGGATACTTTGGAAAAAGTCATTCAGGCACGTCAACAGGGTCTTTCTGCAGGTACTATGGATGAAAAAGCAGCAGCAGCCAATATGCTCTCAGGTGCACTTGGAAAAATGTTTGCACTGGCTGAAGCGTATCCGGACTTAAAAGCCAACACAAACTTTTTGAAGCTGCAAGATGAACTCTCCAATCTTGAAGATGCCATCCAAAATGCAAGACGTTACTACAATGCTATTGTACGTGACTACAATGCAAAGATAGAATCTTTCCCTGATCTTTTTGTAGCACAGAAATTTAACTTCACAAAACGTGACTACTTTGAACTCTCTGAGTCTGAAGCAGAGGCTGCTCAAAAGATGCCAAAGATCGACCTCTAAAGGGTCTTTATGTTTAAAAAACTACTTCTTGCCCTGCTTTTTGCAGGGTTCTCTACCACACTTTGGGCTGAAAAGATCTCTAACTATACAATTGATGTCACAGTGGAACAGAGTGGCGAACTCGCCATTGTTGAAACTATTGACTATGATTTTGAAGGTTTGCAAAAACACGGAATTTTCCGTGACATACCTTTTACAGTCAAAGTAAACTCCCAAGTGAAAGATCTGGGGCTGTATGATTTTTCCGTACAAATGGATGACAATATGGTAGAGTGGAAACAATCTACTATGAAATCCGGTCATGCCGGAGAGATCATACGTCTAAAGATCGGTTCTGCCTCCTCTTATGTGACGGGTACACATACCTATAAGATCCATTATCGTGTAAAAACAGGCGTACTTCCTGCTGCACAGAACAGCCATAACGATGCAATCCGATGGAACATCATCGGTTCGGGCTGGAATATCCCTATTGTCAATATCACTTCAAACTTTGCCCTTCCTCCTTCACTCTCGAGTAGCATTGTTGAGATAAACACCTTCACTGGACGCTATGGGGTAAAGACCTCCAAAGCACAGAGCAGATGGTTAAACCCACGGCTTTTGGAAGTACAAATTGCACAGTTGGAACCTTATGAAGGTGCTACGGTTGAGCTGGCATATCCTGCAAATACCTTAGACCAAAATGGTCAGGAGAATGTCAAAGCTTCTTTACTGGATACTTTTCTTGGTATCTGGCACTGGGGTGCACTGGCCGCATTTCTACTCTACTTTTACAACATGCTGAAAAAACACAGCGGTTTCAAAGACCATCGTTCCGTTGCAGTACAGTATGAGCCTCCTAAAGGACTCTCAGTCTTGCAATCCGGGCTCATTCTGGATAAACATGCTGACGATGAAGACTTTGCGGCAGCTGTACTGGAACTGGCGTATTTGGGATATCTCGAAATAGACCATAGTAATGAAAAAACAGACCCCATACTCAGAAAACTGGACAAAGAGAGAAAAACTTTGACTATGAACCAGAAGTATCTTCTTCAAGAGGTGCTTTTTAAGGGCAAAAGCTCCTTTATACTCTCAAAAGGTTCAGCTTCCGTGGCAGAGAAATTAAGATCCGGCTTTACACATATGAATGACAACCTCTACACCTGGTCAGTGGCTGACGGCTATATGGTAGAAAATCCGCAAAGGCTTAGAAAAGATTTTCTTAAAAAAACTGTTTTGTTCCTTATCCCGGCACTGTTGCTTACTGCGTATTCTATATTTAGAAATTACGGAGAAGAAGCCATATTTATATTGATCTTTCCACTGGCATTTGGTGCTGCAGGGCTAAGTATTATGATGAAACAAAAAAGCATACTGGCAAAAATGCAGGGTCTTCTATTTGTAGGTGCTGGTCTAATGCCTCTCTTTATGATGCAGGGTCAAGGTGTCAATATACAAGAGATGTTCACCGGACCACTGTCTGTGATCCTTGTCATTATTCTGGCCATGTTATATGTGTACAAACAATTAGGCAGGTTCACCCAAAAAGGTGCTTACGCACAAAAACATCTTCTTGGTCTGCAAATGTTCGTCAAACGTGTCAAAGAAGATGAGATCAAAAGACGTCTTGAAATGGATCCAAACTATCTGGATAAAATGCTGCCTTATGCCATGCTTTTTAAAGAAGCAGAGCACTGGATAGACTTCTACGATATGCTTCATGTCGCAACCCCGGTCTGGTACCACGGTAATATGTCAGGTATGAGAGCTTTCTCCTCCTCTGTAAACGCTGCGGCAACCCCTCCCAATACCAGCAGTTCTGGTGGAGGCGGCTTCTCAGGAGGCGGAGGCTTCTCCGGTGGAGGCGGCGGCGGCGGAGGAGGAGGAAGCTGGTAAACAGCTTCTTAGAAAAAATATGACAATTTGTCATATTTTTAATACTGCACTCCAACTTTTACTACAATACCCTTATGTATCAAAAGAAAAAAGAACGTCTCTATATCTGTGACTTGCTGGAAAACCCGGCAGTACCTTACCCCTCATACTATGTTTTAAGCACTTCCATGCATAACAATGAAATGCTTCAGGCTGCCATTATGGCTCTACACAGTTTTGATTTTTCCTATTATGAAACAGCGAAAAACTATGAAGATATCTTTGCAATGTTCTCTTCGGGGACCTTTCCTCTCTATAAAGAGAAATATATTGTAGGATATTTTGGAAATAAAATGATGTATCTTGAATCTAACGGATGGAAGGGCATGCCGTCAACAGAAGATATTTTCAAGATGGAAAACTGGCTGGTTTGCTAAAGAAGTTGTTTTAATTAAGATAAAATTTATCTTATTTAGATTATAATTCTCCTGTATCTTAGATATTGGCAAGAAACTTTTTATTCTTCCTCCTTTTTTAATAAAGTTCATTCTTGTATGACTACCCATCATACACCCCCCCAATACCCGCCAGTATCTAAGAGAAAACTTCAAAACTAAAATCATACATCAAACCTACACTAAACATTTTTATACTAAAATAGCGTCATTAAAGGAATTGCGATGCGTACAGAAACAGAAAGCCAAGAAATCAAAATAGAAGATAGAGAAAAATATATGGCAGAAAAAGAAACACTGCTTAGCCGATATAAGGCATTGGCAGAAGATCTTGAATATGCCATGGACGATTTTGAAAAAGGATTGATCATGGCAAAAAGAGAAACACTTGCAAGCAAAATAAAAACACTCTCTAACACTTTACGTGAAATTGAAGCTATAGGAACACAGGCGTAAAATGAAAATAAAAGCCATACGAACCAGCCTGCTCTCAGCCCCTTTGAAAACCCCTTTCATTACTTCTTTACGGCGGGTAGATGCACTGGAAGACATGGTGGTCATCATAGAGTGTGATGATGGCTCTCTTGGCTACGGGGAAGGTGCACCTACACCGGTCATTACCGGAGAGACGATCGGTTCTATGGTCGCTACGATCGAATACATCAAAAAATATCTCATTGGTTTGGATCTGGAAGACTTTGATCATATACTCCATACACTGCATACAGTGATCATTAAAAACACGACCGCAAAATCTGCACTTGAAATTGCACTCTATGACCTGAAAGCACAAGCAGGAAAACAACCTCTTTACAAAATGCTGGGGGGAAGTAAAACCCTCTTCAAAACAGACATCACCATCAGTATGGGTGAGATCGACAGCATGATAAAAGATTCTCTTCATGCGGTAGACCTCGGATACGACACACTGAAGATCAAAATAGGTGATGATCCACAAAAAGATGTAGAACGCATCATTGCCATAGAGGATGCGTTAGGAAAAAATATCTCCTTGCGACTCGATGCAAATCAAGGCTGGACGGCAGAGGAGTCTGTGTCACTTTTGCATGCACTGGAAAAAAGAGACATCATTGCCGAATTCATCGAACAACCCGTTGCAGCAGATGACATTGAGGGGCTCAAATATATTAAACAGAGAGTACAAACTCCCCTGCTCGCGGATGAATCCATCTTTTCCCTTAAAGATGCAAAAAAACTTTTAGAGATGCAAGCCATAGACTATGTCAACATTAAACTGGCAAAAACTGCAGGCATTACCCAGGCACTTCAACTCGCAGACCTTTCCGCATCTTTTGGCGTAAAATGCATGATAGGATGTATGCTTGAAGGTCCTATTTCTGTGGCTGCAGGGGTACATGTTGCTTCTGCCAAAGCAGACATCATCACTATGCTTGACCTTGATGCTGTCTCTCTTCTGACTTCCCATCCGGTCAGTACAAACATAAAATTTGACGAAAGTAACATCACTCTCTCTACACAAAATGGTCTAGGTGCTTCATATATACTAACCATTAACTAAAATAGAATATTATTACCCCAAATAAATAAACTATAGAGAACAACAAATGTATAAAAAAATAGCTCTCATAATCACCCTGCTTCTCTTCGGAGCCAACACGCTACATGCAGACTACACACTAAAAGTCAGCAAACGTTTAAAAAGCAAAATTGACCGTATGCCCAAAGGCAAAGTAGCAGATATGAAAAAGATCCCTCAGGATCCTGCCTATTATGCAAAACAGATCAAGCCTGTTTCAAAATCCAAACAGCAAAAGTGGGACAGAGAATTCAACAAAAAATATTTCAAACCCTGGACTCTGAGAAAACTGGATATTCCTAAAAAAGATTTTGGCTGGGAGACCAGGTTTGTCAGCAGAGGAAAGATCTATAAAGAAAATGGAAAAGTCATACCTTCGTATGTGTACAAAAGGTGGATCAAAAATGCACAAATGCATAAAAAAGATAAAAGAGGCTACAAGGCGATCACCACAAGAAGAACCTCTGTCAAAGCACTCCCTACCTCTACTGCCTTTTACAGAGACCCCAAAAAAACCGGGGAAGGCTTCCCTTTTGACTACAACCAGAATTCCGCTTTGCACATTAATGTACCACTTTATATTTCACACTACTCCAAAGACAAACGCTGGGCCTATGTCAGAGCATCTTACTCTTTTGGCTGGGTAAAGATATCTGACCTCACAGTGGTAAACAATGACTTTATAAAAAAGTTTAAGACCGGCAGTTATGCCATGACCATCAAAGACAACTTACGACTTTACAATGACAAAAACCAGCCAACGACCATTGTGAAGCTGGGTGCACTATTTCCCATAAGTAGAGATGGCAAACATTATCTCACCGCAAAGCAGAATTCTCTGGGTCAGGGAATGATCCACAAAGTTCATGCGGGAGCCCCCAATATCATCGCTAAAAAACCGCTTCCTTTTACTTCAAAAAATGTGGCGATGCTTGCAAAAGAGTTTTACGGTGAACCTTATGGCTGGGGCGGCTCTTATGAGTGTCGTGACTGTTCCGCAACGACCAGGGATTTCCTGGGACCTTTTGGTATATTCCTTCGCAGGAACTCGAGTAAACAGGCAGAAGATGGCAGAAAAAAAACCTACATCAAAGGTATTCCAAAAGAGGTAAAAAAAAGAAAGATCATCCAAAAAGCTGAACCTTTTCGTTCACTCCTGCATGTTCCGGGGCACATTGTACTTTACCTTGGCGAATATAAAGGCGAACCGGTCATTATGCATACCTACTGGGGTATTAGAAAAAAGAACGGATCAAAACTGGTGACTGGACGAACTATTATCACAACCACTGAACCGGGTAAAGAGAGAAGGGATATTAAAGAGAGTTCAAAACTTATCAATACTCTCAAAAATATTATTCACTTTTAGAGATGGAAAATTACTTTCTTAATGAGTTTACTTCGCAACTGCTCTGCGAGACGATAACACATCCCAAACATACATTGGAGATGCTGTCTGGATAGGGTCTGAAGCCATGATCATGCCCTATATCTGCTCCTCTGACATTCAAGCTTTAATTGACTTTAAGATAAAATTTCACCATGAAAGAAAAAATTAAAATATTTACAACAACCATCATAGGCGGAGATTTCAAAGGCAAAAAGATAGAGATCCCGGATATCTTTACCACCAGGTCTTCCAAAGGTATTTTAAAAGAGTCCTTTTTTAATACCATACAGTTTGACATCATTGACAAGAACTTTGTTGAAGTCTTTGCAGGAAGCGGTTCCGTAGGACTTGAAGCACTCAGTCGGGGTGCGGCAGCGTGTTACTTCATGGAATACAATAAAACAGCTTTCAAATGTTTGGAATCCAACATCAAAAATACAGACCCAGGCAGATGTACCACCTTTTACGGTGATAGCTTTGTGAATTTTGAGAATGTTTACAACATTGTTAAAAGAACGGGAAGAAAAACATACTTTTACTTTGATCCGCCATTCTCAACACGTGACGGCATGGATGATGTGTACGATAAAACCATTGCACTTATAGAAAACATTGAACCTGAATTCTGTGAAATGGTCACAGTTGAACATATGAGCAATCTGGATATGCCCAAAGAACTCGGCAAACTCGAACTGGTCAAACGTAAAAAGTTTGGACGCAGTACGATGAGTTATTACAGTCCTAAACTATAATAAAAACTTCTTCTTAAACGCTTCTGCAGGTATGGCAGGGGAAAAATAGTGTCCCTGCATATTGCTACAACCATGGGCAATAAGAAGATCTCTTTGCTCCACAGTTTCCACCCCTTCTGCAATGATATTGAGTTTCAGACTTTTTGCCAGGACTATGATGGTCTGAACAATAGCCATATCATCAGGATCAGTGAGAATATCAAAAATAAATGATCTATCGATCTTCAGTCTATTGATAGGCAGTCTTTTTAAAAGAGAGAGTGAAGAGTAGCCCGTACCAAAATCATCAATGGAGATGCCTATACCCAGAGCATTGATCTCTTTTAGTTTGGCTGTAGCATCTTCAGGTTTTTTCATCATTTGACCTTCAGTGATCTCCAATTCAAGCCACTCCGGATGAAAATCAAACGTTTCCATATTCTCTTTGAGTTCTTTAACAAAACTGTTGCCTTCAAGCTGTTTAATAGAAAGATTTAATCCCAATACTCCGGGTATCAGACCCTCTTGGTACCAGCTGCTTATCTGTTCCATGGCTGTTTTCATCATCCATCGGTCAATCTCCACAATGAGTCCTGTCTCTTCTGCCAAAGTAATGAACTGAGAAGGTGAAAGTAACCCTTTTTCAGGATGATCCCATCTTATGAGTGCTTCAAGTCCCACCAGTGTATCTGTAAGTGTATCTATCTGCGGCTGGTAGTGTATGAAAAATTCTTTCTTGCTTATGGCTTGCTGTAAAGCGGTTTTCATACTCATATGTTCCAATGCTGCCTCAGTCATTTCTGAAGTATAGAACTTATATGTGTCACGACCATCTTCTTTTGCATTATACATAGCGGTATCTGCATACTTGAGTAAATACTCAGCACTGGATGCATCTTCAGGGTAAAAAGTAATACCGATACTTCCCGAGACATACAAAATACGGTCATCAATAGTGATAGGTTCTTCCAGTATAGAAAGTATTTTCTCTGCCATCATAGTGGCATATTTTCCCTCTTTTAAATTACCCATGATGATGGTAAATTCATCACCGCTCAAACGTGCCAGAGTATCATCTTCTTTTCGAATGATCATCTGCAGTCTCTTCGAGATAAGTTTTAAAACCCTGTCTCCCACTTCATGTCCCAGTGAATCATTGATATCTTTAAATTTATCAAGATCAATAAAAAAGAGTGCAAATCCGATCTTTTCTTTTTTAGATTTCTCAATACATTTGGCTAGTCTTTTTGTAAAAAAGGTACGGTTTGGCAATCCAGTCAAAGCATCATGGTGTGCCTGGTGGTGCAAGATCTCTTTTTGTTCAAGCAGTGCATCTTCTGCTTGTTTACGTCGTGTATTGTCTTTATTGATCCCGACAATACCTATGGGTTTTCCAAATTCATCCCGAAGTATTGAGAGTGAAAAAGAGATAGGGATCAACTCTCCGGACTTTGTTACAAGTTCAAGATCTCCATTATGCACACCTTTTTGCATCAGTGAGGAGATATACTCTTTTAAGGATTCCCGATCTTCTTCTTTATAAAGCATAGTAATAGATTGTCCTATGACCTCCTCTGCTGTATATCCGAAAGTTTTTTCGGAGCCTTTATTCCAGCTGACGATCGTTCCTGTCAGATCTGTCGTTGTGATGGAATCATTGATCTGATTGATCATTTCTGACTGGTAGAAGTATTTGAGTTGCAGCTCTTTCTCTTCTGTAATATCGGTATGGGTACCGACCATACGCACTTTTTCACCATGCTCATCATAAATGATCTTTGCTCTGCCTAAGACCCAAACCCAGTGCCCGTCTTTATGTTTAAGCCTATGCGTGCTTTCAAAATATTCCTGTTTATTATCTTGATATTCTCTTAGTAAAGATAAAATATTTTTTTGATCATCACGATGTACTCTGTTTGACCATGAAGATAGTGCATTGGGTAACTCTTCATCACGGTAGCCAAGCATCTGTTTCCAACTTGGAGAGATATAGATACTGTTATCAGAAAAATCCCAATCCAAAACGGAGGTTTTGCTACCTGAAAGAGCCATCTCCATACGCTCTTTTAAATATTTATTTAACCTATAACTTTCTGTGAGTACTTGTGTCTGTTTTTTTACTTCTTGACTACTTACATTAATTAAATGTGTTAATGCATCAAGAGAGGCATTATGAACACTTGCCTGTTTTGATTTATTATGAAAAGATATTTCATTTACATCACTGCTCTCACTTAATGAAAGTAAAGTCATTGTTTGATTTAAAAGTTCACTTTTATTTGAGGTAAAAAATTCCCCATAGGTAAAAAACCCGGATATAGGGGCAATCGTTGACAAGGGTAGAATTTCTGCTTCTATCTCACTACCCATAAAATGTTTACGTGCGTTACAAGAGTAAACAAAAAGTACTTCTGAAGGTTTTTTTGAAATATTTTTGGCAATGGCATATGATGCATTTATAATCTCTTTTCTGCTGCCAAACCCCATGCGGATTTTTTCACCCTCAAGTATATCACCAGCAACTATTAATGAGCCATCATCCATTTTAATCATCACTGACCGTGCAATATCAAAACCGTTACGATTTAGAATAAGAGGAAATTCAATACCTATTCCGGGGAGCCCTTTTGCTATTTCTTCCCCTAAATAATGTGCATAAATAGTTTCTGCACTTTTCCCATCTATAGAATAAATACGATTCCCCTCAGCGCTAGTAACAGTCAGTTCATTTCCGATAGGATGCCAATCAAAATTATAGTCTGTATTCACATGTAAAAGTTTACTGTTTAAACTAACCCCAACAGCACCTTTTTCAAAAATATGTTCTTTAGTAAAAACCATAGTTTTTTTAAATTCAGAACCATCACCTGCATATCCACCAGCTACAATAACATCATCCTTAATAGAACTAATACCTTTTAAAAAGTTATCACCATTGGTATGCAAACCGTCTGCAAAAGCAATCAGTAATTTTGTCTCTTCTTCCATAAGCTCTTTTGCCAAGTACTGACCACTGTAATAGCCATCTTCTTTATGCTCTACGGCAGCGACTTTAAGTCTTGTATGTTCAAAAAGAGTAAAACTCAACACTACTTTATTTGACGAGACTTTTCCATCCATAATCTCACCATCTGTAGTACTGCCTATGACCACAGCATCAGGCAGTAATTGATTCAATACAGATAAGAGTTTTGAGAGGAAGACTTTCTCTGAAATACCGGAAAATACCTGTATAAGAAGAGAAGAATTATTTTGGATCTTTTCACTATTCAGAAATGATTTTAATTCCTCTTTTGTCGTATAGTAGGTATTTCTGCTCTTCACTGTTCTCTCCCCTCCTTTTACTCTCTATAACTATCTATGCCTGCAGGCTATCTGTCACTCAAAGGACAATCTGCCTGACTCACATCAAATTGAAAAAGTTTTGCTTTTGTTGCCGCACTGGTATAGAGATAGCTAATGTCTATCTGTGCATCCAGAAATCTTTTTGCAGATGTACAGATACCGTTGGTCACTGCCTTTTTCATACGGCTTCTGTCCTCTTTTTTCACTGCCTCATCACTTTTTGCACCGGTATTGATCTCAAATACATAGGTAAGTCTGTTGCCCTCTCCCTCTACTCTTTGCAGCGTGGTATATTTATCGACTTTTTGAGGTAAGGTTTTTGTCATCTCTTCACTAGCCATTCTTACGATCTGCTGGTTTTGCTTTTGCATCTCGGTCACAGGCATTTCCTGGGTTTGCAATCCATCTGCATTTAGGCTTGTTACGCAACTAACAAGACTCAATAGTAAAATTGTTTTTCTCATCTCTTCTCCAGTTAATGAATGGGTACTTCTAATAACCCTTATAATAGTATTTTATCAGAATAATACATAGTTTATTGCGTATTTTTTAAAAAATATTTCTCTTCTATCTCTTCATTTGACATGGGTGCTGCATAATAATACCCCTGAATACAGGAGCAGCCGTTTTCAAGTAAAAAATCCTTTTGTATCTCCGTCTCCACACCTTCAGCCAAAACGATCAAATTCAAATTAGTAGCAAGTGCAATAATTGCTTTTATGATCGCCACATCTTCTTCTTTACCCGGTACATCATCTATGAAAGATTTGTCTATTTTCAATTTGTGCACAGGAAGTTTTTTAAGATAAGACAAGGAGGAGTGACCTGTACCAAAATCATCAATGGCAATACCTATACCTAAACTCTTTATCAGTTTTAGTTTTGTGATCACTTCATCAAATGTTTTCATCACTTCACTTTCTGTGATCTCCAGTTCCAGCCATTCTGACCTAAAATATATTTCATCAATAGTGCTACTTAACGTTTTTATATAGTCTTCACGTCTTAAGTGTGTGAGACTGAGGTTAAGTGCGAGAATACCAGGTTGAAACCCCTGTTTGTACCAGGCATTTACCTGAAGCATTGCCGTTTGCATGACCCATCTGTCTATTTCAACAATGATCCCACTCTCTTCTGCGAGTGAGAGAAATTTTGAGGGGAGAAGCAGCCCCAGGGTCGGATGCTCCCAGCGTACCAATGCTTCCAAACCTTTAAGTTCCCCGCTTACGGCATCAATTTGAGGCTGATAATAGACCAGAAATTCATTGTTTTCCAATGCCTGACGCAGACCTGCTCTCATGACAATAGACTCAAAAGCATGTTCTGTCATCTCTGTACGGTAAAATTGATAATTATTTCTACCCTCATCTTTTGCTTTATACATCGCTGCATCTGCATATTTTAACAAATTTTCTGCAGAACTGTCATCTTCAGGATAAAGACTGATTCCTATACTGCTGGATGTATATAGTGTCTGACCTTCTATATGTATAGGCTGTATGAGTACTTTCAATATGCTCTGGGCCAATTTAGAGAGCATAGTGATACTTTTATAGTTTTCAATAATAATAGTAAACTCATCTCCTCCTAGACGGGCCAAAGTATCTTTTTTCCGTATCTTTGCCTGTAATCTTTCTGCAACCACTCGCAGGACCCTGTCACCGATGTCATGACCCAATGAGTCATTGATCTGCTTGAACTGATCAAGATCAATAAATAAAAGTGCCAAATATCCCTCTTTTGCTTTGGCTTTTTTTATACCCCGTTCCAAACGTTTATTGAAAAGTGTTCGGTTAGGCAGACCCGTTAGAGGATCATGATGTGCCTGATGGTATAAAATATCTTTTTGCTCCATCAATTTTTTTTGAGCCATTTTTTTCTCTGAAATATCTCTCCATATCACATAGATCACATTGCTGTCATTTAAGGTAATAGGTGTGAGGTTTACCTCTACCCAAAAATCTTCACCATTGAACCGTTTATGTACCCATTCAAACTGATTTCCATCATTCTGCAGAGCAAGTTGCATCATCTCTTCAGATTTTTCATGAGAAGATCTACCATCGGGCTGAAATTCAGGAGAAAGCTCCGAGGGATGCAGGTCAAGTACCTCCTCTTTGGAGTGACAACAGAGCATTTTCACAGCCATCTCATTACACTGGACAAAGTTACCCTTCTCTATGATCAAAATACCATCTGATGATTTTTCAAACAGTGTTTCAAATGTATTTTTCTGTTTCTGTATCTCTAACGTTTTTTCATTGATCTCTGATTCAAGCGAATGGGTATAAAGATCTTCTTTTTCACGCATTTTACGGATCAGCATATAGATAATAATAAGGAACATTCCATAAAGTAAAATAGTCATCATCAAGGTATCTATAAAGTTTGAGTGAAGTACAGCAAAGAAACCTTTGTCTTTTATTTTTATATTCAGCAGGCCTCTGATCTCCCCCACTTTGTAATCATATGCAGTGGTATATTTGTCACGAATACTTGGAATTGTATTTTCTCTCTTACCGTGACAGGCAAGACAGGACGCTTCTATCAACATCGGTTTTGTATAGTAGAAATAGTTGTCTTTTTCTATAAATTTATCTATCTCTTTAGGGTTTTTTCTAAAATAGTCTATCATAGACATTTCAAAATTATTTGCTTTGTTTTTGATGTTTCTTGGACGATCTGAAACTGTACGTATAACAATATTTGTTTGAACCTGTGTGGAAAAACGATCACTAATTTCTGAAATGGTCTTTACCGGTAAAAGATTGATCATTTTATGATCCATGACTATTTCATTGTCTATAAATGCTTTTTGGTACGTTTTACGAAATGCAACAATAAAATGCGCAAGTGATTTGCTTTCATTTAAGACCATTAGTCTATGCGTATTATCAATACCTTTGTACTGTTCATAGGTTTTGTACCCCAGTGCCATAAAGAGTACAAATGAAAAAACAATAAAAAATTTTGTATTAAACATAATAAAAACCAGTCCTTATGCTTTTATTTTATCACAGTTTATAAATAAAACCTATTTTAAATAAGAAAATTTATTTTTATTATTTATTTTTTCAATAAGACTATCTTTTTATTTAAAATCCTGCTATAATTCCGAACTTTTTGCAAGAGAGTATCAAACTCCTTATTTGAATAGATGAGATCTATTCCCTATTTCCACGCCTTAACGTGTGACAGTTTGGTATCAGTTGCATGAACAGGGTTTAATAAAAACCGCTTGTAACTTTAGAACCGTTCTATCGCCAAGACTTTATCGCCCCGCATTATACTATACAAAGAGAACTATGAAATTTACAGATTTTAATTTAAAAGAGACCATTCAGGCTGCCGTAACAGAAGCTGGATTTACAGAGCCAAGTCCGGTTCAAAAAGATGCCATACCATTGGTTTTAGAGGGTCATGACCTGATCGCACAGGCACAGACAGGTACAGGTAAAACAGCAGCATTTGGTCTTCCGATAATGTCTATGATGAAAGCAGACGGTTCAGTTGAAGGTCTTGTGATAGTACCTACCCGTGAACTTGCCATGCAAGTCTCCGATGAGCTTTTCCGTTTTGGTAAACTCTCAGGACTTAAAACAGCTACTGTTTACGGTGGCACAGCTTACGGAAAGCAAATCGACCGTATTAAACAGGCTTCTATTGTCGTAGCAACCCCGGGTAGACTTCAGGATCTTCTTATGAGTGGAAAGATCAAGATAAAACCAAATTTCGTGGTACTGGATGAAGCAGATGAAATGCTTGATATGGGTTTCCTCGATGAGATCAAGAACATCTTTACCTTTCTTCCAAAAGAGCGTCAGACACTGATGTTCTCAGCAACAATGCCAAATGCCATTAGAAAACTTGCAGAACAAATTTTGAAAACACCTAAAACTGTTTCCATTACCAAGTCTGAGAAAACAAACACAAAAATTACACAACTTTACTACGTAGTTCAGGAAAGAGAAAGAGATGATGCGCTCGTAAGACTTATCGACTATAAAAATCCGGAAAAATGTATTATCTTCTGTCGTATGAAAAAAGAGGTGGACAGACTTGTAGCACACATGACTGCACAGGGCTTTAAAGTTTCAGGTCTTCACGGAGACATGGAGCAAAAACAGAGAGAAGTGACCATCCGTGCATTTAAACAAGGCGGCATTGACATTTTCATTGCTACAGATGTAGCAGCACGTGGTCTGGATGTCAATGATGTTACCCACGTTTTCAACTACCACATTCCATTTGACTCTGAGTCTTATGTACACCGTATCGGCCGTACAGGTCGTGGAGGAAAAACAGGAGAAGCCATTACCCTGGTAAGCCCCAATGAACTTAGAACCATTAAACGTATTGAAAAAGATGTAGGTGCCAAACTTATCACACAAGTCATCCCTACACGTATAGAAGTACAAAATAACCGTTCAGATGAGCTTATTGCAAAGATCGCTGAAACAAAAGTCACAGAAAAAGCCATTGAACTAGTGAAGACACTGCAGCATGATCTTGACATTGTAACGATCGCACACCTTCTTGCCTCTATGATCCAGAACGAAAACTCTGTAAAAGGTAAAGACAATATCGGTCTGGGTCTTGAAGAGATCGACCTTCTTATTGAGAGAGCAATGCAAAACAGAGGTGGTGGCGGTGGCGGTCGTAACCGTAGACGTGGTGGTGGCGGTGGATACCGTGGCAATAGAGCTGGCGGTGGTGGCGGTGGTCGTAACCGTAACGGAAGAAATGGACGTTCCAGTGGCGGACGTGACAGCCGTAACGGCGGTGGTGGAAGAAGAGACTAAGCTTCTTTTTTCTCCCCCAGGTTTGGCATACCAAACCTGAATATAAACAATATTAATTATCCTTTAAGACTAATTATCCTATAATTAACCTATAAAAATCATAGGAGATAATTATGCAAATATTTAAATATGTAGGTTTGTCACTCTTGGCATCTTCATTACTGTTGGGTGCAAGTGACCTTAGTAACAAAGCGACAAAAGCCGGATTGAAAGCCATTCCTGCAGATGAAACAGTACTCTCTAAACTCATTGATCCAAATAAAACAATCTCTGCAGAGAAAGTGGAACTTGGTAAAAAACTATACTTTGAGCCTAGGCTCTCTAAGAGTGGGATCATCTCTTGTAACACTTGTCATAACTTGGGTATGGGTGGTGTAGATGGGGTCGCAGCAGCAGTAGGACATAAGTGGACAGCAAACCCGCATCACTTGAATTCACCAACAGTGTATAATGCAGTATTCTTTGCAGCTCAGTTCTGGGACGGAAGATCTCCACACCTTGAAGATCAGGCACAAGGACCAATGCAGGCAGGACCAGAAATGGCTGCGCCTAAATCACTTGTTGAAGAGAGAGTCAACTCAATGCCTGCCTATGTTGCAGAATTTAAAAAAGCATATGGAAATGATGTCAAAATTGATTTTGAAACGATCACTTCTACCATCGGTATTTTTGAAAGAACATTGGTTACACCATCAAGATTTGACGATTTCCTCAATGGTCAAAAAGATGCACTTACAGACGCTGAGAAAGAGGGATTGAACACTTTCATAGACAAAGGATGTACAACTTGTCATTCAGGTATTGCTCTTGGTGGTTCTATGCAACCGTTTGGGATCACGGCTAAATACAAACATGAAAATGTAGGTGATTTCAAAGGTGATAAAAATAAAATGGTAAAAGCACCTACACTGAGAAATATTACTGAAACTGCGCCTTATTACCACAATGGAGCCATCTGGGATCTAGCTGATGCAGTCAAAGAGATGGGACGTATTCAACTTGGCCTTGCACTTACAGATGATGAAGTAGCAAAAATAGTCACTTTTTTAGGTGCGCTTGAAGGTAGAAAACCTGAAATTGCCTATCCTCAGCTTCCAAAAAGTACTGCCACTACACCAAAACCTGATTTTAATTAATCAAAAACTACTGGTTCTTTACCCAAAGGAACCAGACTTCTTTTCATACATTAAAAGTTAAAATAACATTTTAGTAGTATTGCCGTACACTTCAATTTTATTCCTGCCTTCTCTTTTTGCGGTATATAATGCCTGGTCTGCATATTCAAATACCTTTTTGGCATCTTCTATCACAAATCTATAATTATAAAAACCTATTAATTTATTAAACTTTTGTTATGATTATATACTATTATTTAAGGTCGTACTATGCAATTTGGTGAATCAACCCAAGACAACTACTTTTTTTCCCAGCCACATCAACCATTTTTTGTCTTAGCTTTTATCAATGCTATTTTGACAATGGTCATTTTTCTACTCTCCTATAAAGGGGTATTGCACATTTCTATATCTGATGCCTATTTTCACGGCTACAGTCTTACTTTTCTTCTTTTTACCCCTGCATTTTTTGGATTTTTGTTTACCACATTCCCACGCTTTGCCTCCACGCCAGTACTGGAAAAAAGAGTCTATATGCGTGTATTCAGTCTCTTTTACCTGGGTTCCATACTCTTTGGTTTAGGAACTATCGCAAGTCCCATATTTTCCGCCCTTGGCATGTTTCTATTGTTTGCGGGACATGTTTATGGCGCATTCATACTAAATAATATATACACCACGACGACCATGCCTGACACACATGATATCTACTGGATAAACCTTGCGATGAAGATCGGTGTTGCAGCACATTTTCTCTTTATTATAGGTCAACTATTCTATGCACCGATCATTGGACTCTCTGCGGAAGTAGCTCTCTACCTCTATCTTTTTCTACTCACTTTTTCTGTAGCCCAGAGAATGGTCCCCTTTTTCTCTCATTCTATGGAAGGAAGAAATGACCATCTTATGAAAGTCGTTTTTTCACTGTTGATCATACATGTCATTTTAGAGGGTATTTATACAAATGCTTCATTCATAGCTGATATACTTTTAGCACTGCTCATAGGCAAAGAGCTGTTACGATGGAACTTAGAGGTTCCCAACCCAAATCCACTTCTTTGGGTACTGCATACAGCACTCTACTGGGTACCTGTTGCTTTTATGCTTGGTGGCTTGACAAACTTGGCTACCCTGCTCACCGGTATACATTTCCTTGCACTGGATATCCATACACTTATACTGGGCTTTGTCTTTACCATTCTCATAGGCTTTGGTACACGTGTAACACTTGGGCATTCAGGCAATAAGATGATGGCAGATCCATGGACCAAGTATCTTTTTTACGGGACACAGATAATTGTACTACTCCGTGTACTCGTTTCTGTTGCTGCTGCTTTTGGCATGAATTTTATGGTTTTATTCGATATAACTGCCACTGTATGGATCATACTTCTATCTGTATGGGCTTATCGATTCTTTGCCGTGCTCATTACAGGAAAAAAACTGTCATAAATACACCGAGATGGCACACGTTATCTATCTTTAGATATAATCCTTTTATGAAAAAAATATTTATTTTACTGACACTCATTTTTCAAATACTTTTTGCCGCTACACCTGAACAGGTGGAGCACTACATCTCTGTCTCCAGTTCAGAAGAACAGCTCATAGAACTTGAAAAACAGTTCACGCAAATGCAAAACAGCATCAACAGAATGAAAAGTGATGCCTCTGCAGAAGACAGTGCCTACGATATGCAACTGCTTTCTATCCGTTTTAGAGAATATTTGCAGAAAAACATCTCTGAAGATGAAATGGATGAGATACTTTCCAAATACAGGTCTGTGGTACTCCTAAAATTTGTCTCCGTACAAAATGACGAAGCGTATGATGATGAAGAAGAAGCGCAAAAATATATGAAAGCACTTGAAGTAGAAGATAACGCCTCTGTGCGTATGGAACTTCTGGAGAAAATCTCTACACAGTTGTATAAGAAAGAGAACATAGGCATACTTTTTGACAACCTGATGAAACCTTTATTAGAAAACAGCAAAGGCGCTTCCCAAATAGATGACAAGACCATAGATAAAAACAGAAAAGCCTATGTCAAAAGAATGTTAGAGTCAGGAAAAGTAGAAACAGCCTACTCCACACGCGAATTTACCATCGAAGAACTTGAAGCCTTATTGGAGATCGTTGAATCCCCGGCGATCGACCATGAATCCAAAGCCGTCTTTGGCGCAACAGCCTATGCACTGAAAGAGTTTTTTCTCTCCATGGCAAAACGTTACGACCCAAGCAAACATAAAAGATAAAATATGAGCAGAAGAAAACCAAAACGACAGCCAAACTTTACAGAAAAAGACTTTTTACCCACAACACGAGCTGAGATGAATGCCCTTGGCTGGGATCAGTGTGATGTTATTTTGGTAAGTGGTGACGCTTACATTGACTCCCCTTTCATCGGTGTGGCTATGGTGGGACGTATGCTTGAAAAATTGGGCTACAGAGTGGGCATGATAGGACAACCCGATGTCAAATCCGATGTGGATATTAAGCGTTTAGGAGAACCACGTCTCTACTGGGGTGTGAGCGGAGGATCCGTAGACTCTATGGTCTCCAACTATACTGCTACCAAAAAGTTCCGTAACTCCGATGACTATACACCCGGGGGAAAGAATAACAAGCGTCCCGACAGGGCTCTCTCTGTCTACTGTAACTTGATCAGACAGCACTTTAAAAATACTGTACCACTTGTTATAGGCGGTATTGAAGCATCACTGAGACGTGTCAGTCACTATGACTACTGGTCCAACAAACTGCGAAAACCCATACTCTTTGACTCTAAAGCAGACATACTCATCTACGGTATGGGAGAGATAGCCATAGAAGAGCTGACACGTGCACTTGAAAACGGTACGGACTACAGAGATATCCGTGGAGTCTGCTATATTGCCAAAGAACCAAAATATGAATATATCCAACTCCCCTCACACAAAGAGTGTTTGGACAATAAAGAGAAGTACATTGATCTCTTTGATGATTTTTACGATAACATGGACCCCATAGCGGCCACGGGACTCTGTCAGCCTGTTGACACACGTTTTCTCATTCAAAATCCACCCTGTGACTACTTGAATGAAGAGGAGATGGATGCGAACTCCAATTTGCCTTTTACCAGAGAACTGCACCCCCACTATGCCAAAGACGGTAAAGTGAAATGTCTGGAGACCATCAAATTTTCCATTATGACCCACCATGGATGCTGGGGAGAGTGTAACTTCTGTGCCATTGGTGTACATCAGGGACGAACCATTCGCACACGTTCCGAAAAGAACATTTTAAATGAAGCCAATGATTTTAACAAATACAATGACTATAAGGGAATCATCTCAGATGTGGGTGGACCTACAGCCAATATGTACGGCTATGAGTGTAACAAAAAACTCAAACTAGGAACCTGTGACCATCAGCGCTGCGTCGATGCCACCCATCTCTGCTCTTCTATGAAAGTAGACCACGGAAGAAACATCAACCTGCTTCGCAAGATCCGTGAAGTTCCCGGTGTACGAAAAGCCTTTGTGGCTTCAGGGGTACGTTACGATCTCATAACCGAAGACAAAAAGAACGGCTATTCCTACCTTAAAGAGATGGTACAGCACCACATCTCCGGACAGATGAAAGTTGCACCCGAACATACACAACAGCATGTACTCGAACTCATGGGTAAGCCGGGGAAACAAACCCTTATTGACTTTAAAAAGCTTTATGACAAACTCAACCGTGACATGGGTAAAAAGCAGTTTTTGACCTACTATCTCATTGCTGCACACCCAGGCTGTACGGAGAAAGACATGCATGAGCTCAAAGACTTTACCACCAATGAATTAAAAATGAATCCTGAACAGGCACAGGTCTTTACCCCTACGCCTAGTACCTACTCTGCTGTGATGTACTACACAGAGATGGACCCTAAAACACGTAAAAAGATCTTTGTTGAAAAAGATACCAAAAGAAAAGAGAAACAGAAGGCTATTGTGCAAGAGAAAAATTGTTTTACCAGCGGATTTGCAAGCTGATGGATAAAATATATATTACCGACCTTGACCATACTTTTCTAAGAACAGACCAGTCTGTCTCTGATTTTTCTACAAAAGTGTGGAATGAGAAAGCCCAAACATCCATACTATCTGTTGCTACTGCCAGATCGTTTCAGAAAACACATGATTTTTTGGATAAACTGCATCTTCAGGCACCAATGATCCTTCTGGACGGCAGCATGATCGTCTCTCCGGACAAAACACTCATTGACATCAAAACCCTGAACAAAGAGTTGGGTGATGCCATCATTGCGGAAGGTGCCAAATATGGGATCTACCCTTTTGTCATAGCCCTCAAAGATGTTAAAAATCTTGATGAAGTCTTTTTGTTCCCTACCACACTAAATACCCATCAACACGGCGTACTTAAAAACTACCGTAATGACCCACGTATGGTAAAATGTACAGATATACGAGCAATGGATATGAACCTGAAGTTAGTCTATTTTGGTGAATACACAACCCTTTATCCTATGACAAAAAACTTTGAAAGAATCTTTGGGAAAGCGTTAGAGTACAAACTCTCTCCGGAAAAGTACTCAGACGGATGGTTCCTGACCATACTGCACCCCGAAGGGGACAAAGCCCATGCCTTGCAAAAAGTACTGGACCACATGGAACGGGACAGTACTGATGTAACTGTATTTGGCGACTCTGTCAATGATATAGGAATGTTTAAACTTGCGGGCACTTCTGTAGCGGTGTCCAATGCACTGGATGAAGTAAAAAAGGTAGCGAGTATTGTGCTCCCCCACTCCAATGATGAAGACGGGGTTGCGAAGTATTTGGAGAAGACCTAAAATAGAGAAAGACTAGAACTTGTAAGTCACACCAAAGTTGAAGGTATTAACCTTGGTATCTTGTGAATATTCATAAAATTCCAGGTTACCAATGAACTACCCCGTTACTTGCAGCGGGGTAGTTCATTAATAAAAATGCTAATACCTGTTAAAAAGCTGTGCATTAAGATCTTCAAGTCTTTGTGGTGTACCTATGTCCTGCCACTCACCTTCGAAGAGTTCACCTGTGACTTTTCCCTCTTTCATTGCTGCTCTAAGCAGTGGGATCGTAGAACTTTTACCGTAAGCAATACCGTCAAAAAGTTTCGGAGAATAATACCCTATACCTGAAAAGGTATATTGTTTGTTATCAACTATTTTGTTTCCATCCAAAGCAAAATCTCCATCAGGATTATGGTCTGGGTTGGGTACGAGTACCAAATGTGCCAAAATACCCTCAGCCAATTTTCTGTGTTCCAAAAACTCATAGTCCGTAAAGATGTCACCATTGACCACCAAAAAGGTCTCATCACCTAAAAGGGGAAGTGCCTTAATGATACCACCGGCACTCTCAAGGCATCCCTCTTCCTGTTCATCAGAGTAGTAAATATTCACTCCCCACTCAGAACCATCAGCCAGTGTATCTATGATCTTGTAGCCTAAATGTGCCACATTGATCACGATATCTTTAATGCCGTCATGTGCCAAACGTTCAATATGCCAGACAATAAGAGGAATGCCTCCTACTTTGAGTAAAGGTTTTGGTGTGTGATCTGTTAACGGTTTCATTCTTGTACCTAAACCTGCCGCCAATATCATTGCTTTCATTTTAATTTCTCCAATAATTTCACCAGATCCTGCGTCTCTTCGTATTTACTGCCTACATCCACAATATACTTCAAAGTCAAAGGTATATCGTTTAAATACCCCTCTTTCCCATCA
>DQSX01000148.1 GCA_015663065.1 Sulfurovum sp. | reverse complement strand
GTGATCACAAGATCAACATTATTGATACTCCAGGTCACGCTGATTTTGGTGGTGAAGTTGAACGTGTTCTTAAAATGGTAGATGGTGTACTTCTTTTGGTTGATGCACAAGAGGGTGTTATGCCTCAAACTAAATTCGTTTTGAAAAAAGCGATCGCTCTGGGTCTTATCCCTGTTGTTGTTATTAACAAGATCGATAAAGATGGTTCAGATCCGGATAGAGTAATGGACGAAGTATTCGACCTTCTTGTTGCGCTTGATGCAAACGAGGAGCAACTTGAATTCCCGGTACTTTATGCAGCAGCGAGAGACGGGTATGCAAAATGGGAAATGGAAGATGAAAATAAAGACATGACGCCACTTTTTGAAGCTATCCTTGAAAAAGTACCATACCCAAAAGGTTCACCGGATACTGATACACAAGCACAGGTATTTACACTTGATTCTGACAACTTTGTAGGTCGTATCGGTATTACCCGTATCTTTAACGGTAAAGTGAAGAAAGGTGATGAGTATCTTCTTGTAAAAGCATGTGGTACCAAATCTAAATCGCGTATCTCTAAACTCATCGGGTTTAAAGGTCTTGAGAGAATCGAAATTCAGGAAGCTGAAGCGGGTGACATCGTAGCGATCGCAGGATTTAACGATATTGATGTAGGTGACTCAATCTGTGACCCTGTAAATCCGGTTGCACTTGACCCTATGCATGTTGAAGAACCTACGCTTTCCGTCATTATGTCTGTAAACAACGGACCTTTGGCGGGACAAGAAGGTAAACATGTTACCTCCAACAAGATCAAAGAGCGTCTTGAAAAAGAGATGGAGACCAATATTGCTATGCGTATGGAGCCTATGGGAGATGCTTCTTTCAAAGTCTCCGGTCGTGGGGAGCTTCAGATCGGTATTTTGGCTGAGAACATGAGACGTGAAGGTTTTGAATTTATGCTTGCACGTCCGGAAGTTGTAACCAAAGAAGAAAATGGTGTAAAGATGGAGCCGTTTGAGCACCTTGTGGTAGATGTTCCAGAAGAGTTCCAGGGTGTTGCCATTGAGAAACTTGGTAAAAGAAAAGCAAATATGACTTCTCTTACACCTATGCCTGACGGTACAGTAAGACTTGAGTTTGAAATTCCTGCACGTGGGCTTATCGGGTTTAGAAATGAATTCCTGACAGACACAAAAGGTGAAGGTATCATGAATCACTCATATCTTGAGTACAGACCTTACTCAGGAACAGTAGAGAGCAGAACACCGGGTGCATTGGTCTCTATGGATGATGGTGAAGCCGTTGCCTTCTCTATTTTCAACCTTCAGTCACGTGGTATCATGTTCATCAGCCCGCAGGATAAAGTATATTCAGGTATGGTCATTGGTGAGTCTGCAAGACCGGGAGACTTGGATGTTAACCCGCTTAAAGGAAAACAGCTGACCAACATGAGAACATCCGGTGCAGATGATGCCATTAAACTGGTCACACCAAGACAAATCACACTTGAATCTGCTATGGAGTGGATCGAAGATGATGAGTTGATCGAAATCACACCGGAATCTGTGAGAATTCGTAAGAAGTCTTTGGACCCAGTGGTGAGAAAAAGACAAGCAAGAGACAAAAAGAACGCTAAATAATTTTCTCTAGGTCGGGGTGAGGACACCCCGGCCTAGGCGCTACAATTCACACGCATACCTGTAACCCATGCAAAGTGAAAGTTAAATCCTCCCCTGTCTCCATCGACATCCAGTATTTCCCCGGCAAAATATAAATTGGGTACGCGTTTAGATTCCATGGTTTGTGCATTGACTTCTGTAGTGTTTATGCCGCCCGTAGAGACTTCTGCACCTTTGAAACCTCTGGTATCATTGATGGAAAGTTTGATATTCTTGATAGCATAAACCAATTTCCCTATCTCTTTTCGATTCAGCTCACTTTCTCTTTTTACTTTACATTTGGATTGTTCTACAATGACAGAAATGAGTTTTTTGTTGATCACCCCTTGAAGCCAAAGTGCCAGCGGCTTTTGACTGCCCTCTTCTACTCTTTTAAGTAGCAAGTTTGTGAGTTTTTCTTTGTTCCATTCAGGGATAAGGTCCAAGTTCAACTCACAATAGTCAAAGGCAGCAAGTCTGGTACTGACTT
>DQSX01000172.1 GCA_015663065.1 Sulfurovum sp. | reverse complement strand
CGTAAAGCATCTAAGACAGACTGGCGTACTAATGTTACATCAGGTGGTTCAGCATTTTTAAGAGATCCGGATGATGAAGTGATCGCTATAGCCAAGAGGGCAGCGAAGGTTTGCGGTACGGACATTGCGGGAATAGACATCATTTATGACATGGAAAAAGAACAGTATGTGGTACTTGAAGTGAATGGTATTCCGGCGTTTGCAACACCTGAACAGGAAAAAATGGGCTTGAACTTCAACGATAAAAAAATTGATCTGATCGTAGATATGATCGATAGAAAAACAAAAAAATAAAAACAAAAATAAACAATAGGAAAAACAATGGCAAAAAAAACGAAAAACGAAAAACTACCAAAAATTGGAATGCTCTATCTCGACTACGTATTGAGATTTTTTGACAAGTCTAACTTCAGAGGCTGGCCGGATAAAATAGAGACAGTAACCTACCACTGGAAAAATGACAAAGACCGTTTTGTTAAAGAAGTAAAAAGAAAAAAGATCGATATTCTCATAGGTAACATTCCTGCAACAGCATATGAGACATTTAGAGAGATCGCAAGAGAACTTCCAAATGTACAGTTCATTCCATCACTGGATACTCAGTTTTCAAACAAGTCCAAAGAGAACGTTACACGTTTTGCATGGAAATATGATATACCTATCCCTAAAACATACATCTTTTATGATAAAAGCAAAGCAGAGAAGTTCATAGATAAAACAGAGTTCCCGAAGATCGTTAAAAAGTCTTACGGACCATCAAACTATGGTGGATACTTCGTACATAAAGTAGACTCTAAGCAGGAAGCACACAATCTTTTGGCTCAGAAAAAATACCATCCTGTATATATGCAAGACTTTGTTCCTATGGAAGCAGATGTAAGAGTCATGCTTATAGGTCACAAGCCGGTATGTGCGTTCTGGAGACGTGCACCAAAAGGTGAATGGTTGACGAACACTTCTCAGGGTGGAGAGATGGACTATATGAATGTGCCTAAAGAGTTACTTGACCTTGCTGTTCAAGTTTCTAAAGATGCGAATGCTGAGTACTGGGCATGTGATGTAGCAGTAGGTAAAGATGGTAAATACCGTATCTTGGAATGTGCTACAGCATTTGCTGCGTTCCCATACATTAGAGACTGGATAGGTCAGTACCTTATGCATAAATTTTCAAACGGAAGATTCCCAATGCCGAACATTCCTCTTTTCAACTGGGAAGAGCTTGGCAAGATGGACCCGTCAGTGCTTAGAACACTTCGTTATATTACATTTGGTAAGTATACACCTTCTTATGATGGTGCCTATTTCCTTGACAAAAAAGTAAGAGAGACAGAAGATGGTGAAATGTACCTGCATGAGATGGATTCTCTTTACCCAATGCTTGTAACAAAAGACAGAACAAAAGAAGAGTGGCCAAGTGAAAAGTGGAACTTCCAGGACAATTATGGAAAGACCATAAGAAAAGTACATGCAAAAAGTAACCCGCATGCACCGATCAATGAAGGTGATGAGAGTGAAGAGAGTAATGAACAGGAAGATTTGATCGTTCTTACAGAAAAAAAGGTGCAAAAACTTTTAACTTCTGTAGAAGGTATCGGAAAGAAAAAAGCTGAACAGATCATGGAAAAATTTGATACAACAGAAATTGTGCATGCCTTGGAAACTGCACCACATAAGATCATGGAAGAAGTTTCATGGTTTAAGAAAAAATTTATGAAAAAACTTGAAATAGAGTGGGCAGATTTTAAAAAGAAATTAAAATAGAATAAAATAAATTTTAAAGAGAACAGTAAAATATGAAAAAACAATATATGTCTTATCAGGAGAGTTTAGACTTTCTTTATAAGATGGAAAAAAGCCATCCCGATCTCATTGAGATCATAAAAATAGGTACAACATTTGAAGAGCGGGACATTGTGCTTGCCAAGATTTCTAAAAATGTTGAAACTGCGGATGAAAAGCCTGCTATGCTATATACCGGTTCTGTACATGCACGTGAATGGATAGGTCATGAACTGGCACTCAAGTTCATCGAATATGTAGCAGACAATCAGGATGTAGACCCGGAACTTGAAAAGTCACTGACTGAATCAACTATCTATATGGTCCCCTGTCTTAACCCGGACGGCTATGAGTACTCAAGAAAACACTTCTCTTTCTGGCGTAAGAACAGACGGGTGAATCATGATGGTACCATCGGTGTAGACCTGAACAGAAACTTCTCCATTGGTTTTGTGAAGCAGAGCAATACCTCTTCCAATGTGTATGGTGGAGAAGAGCCTTTTTCTGAAGCAGAGACAAGAGCCATGAAAGAGTTTGTGGATGCCCATGATAACATCACCATAGCCTTTGATTACCACTCTCAGGGAAATGTCTTTTTCCCTGCACATAAATTTATGCATGAAGCAGAAATAGACGGTACAGATATGAATGTACTCTGTGCCAACATGAATGATGAGTTTTCTAAAGTAACAGGTAGAAAATACGGTATTCACAGAGGAAAACCACCTGCACACCTTATCTCCGGTTCGGGTAGAGAGTACTATTACAGTAAAGGTATTATTGCTGTGGTGGTTGAAGTAGGTACCAAAAATATTCCTGATTACATGAAAAGTATGTCCGGAAGCATCAACGAAAATATTCCTGCACTTAAAATGGCATTTGGTGAAGTTGTCAACTACTCCTCACTTGCGCCAAGAAGAGTAGAAGAGTTTACGATTGAGTCCAGTGATGCAAATTCTGTAACTTTGGTATGGAAATATGAACAAAGAGATGACATTTTCTTTGAGATCTACAGAAGTACCAAAGACAAAGATGCCTGTAATGATAGGACCAAAGTAGGGATAGTTGGGAAAAACAGATTTACCGATACGGATCTGACCTCTTCAACGAACTATCACTACACCATACGTGCGGTGAACAAAAGCACCGGCTACAAATCTGCTTTTGCGC
Organism: Sulfurovum sp.; assembly: GCA_015663065.1. Taxonomy (GTDB): domain Bacteria; phylum Campylobacterota; class Campylobacteria; order Campylobacterales; family Sulfurovaceae; genus Sulfurovum. The sequence continues at coordinate 5,227 of DQSX01000172.1, read as the reverse complement.
CTATCGTAAAAGTGCGTACTGCACTTGAAGATGATGAGTTTTTTAAACTTATCTTTGCAAACAAAAGCGGAACAGGCTATGTCGGGCAATACACACAGGAGCAGAACCGTGCACACTTTGGACTTAATTCTCTTTTTGTAGGAATCAACAAATCCAAAGGTATTTGTAATGCTGTAGTCAGTTTTGACCTTGATGCATTGCCTGAAAATGCCATTATAAAGTCTGCACGTTTTTACATCTACCCGATGAACAGGGTCGCAGCCAAAATAGAAAAATTCGGAGAATGGAACCTCTCTTTACTCAACGAGGAAAGCTTTACGGAAGTTACAGACTTTGATCAGATAGAAAATGCACAAGCCAAAGGTGTGATCGGTCGTGCCATACAGTCCAGCAACCTTACACAGGGTATCTGGAATCACTGGTCATTCTCTAAACATGAATGCCGTTTACTTCAAGAATCACTTGAGAATAAAAGTGCAACTTTTAGAGTTGATGGACCCAAAACATTACCAGAGGGTGAAGATTCTCAAATGATGCAGTTTGATATTGGTTATGGACAATTTGGCGGCGGTATCCATTATAGACCAATTTTAGATATTAAATATACGCTGGAAAATGAGAAGATCAGACTTCCTGCCGTAACACTCTCTACAATTTCCAAAGATGGTGTGGAAGAGGGACTTAACAGTGGTTTTGACAGTGAAGGACACCGTGTTTACGGTTACCTGAATTTTGATCTTTCACAGCTTCCTGATCCTGAAAATACAATGATCACACAGTGTGCTTTACGCATACGCAATACGAATAAATTCAAGAAAAAATCTGATGTACGTTATTATGTTGAGTTGGTAGAAGTAGATGAAGTAGGGACGTATGAAGACATTAAAAATCGTGAGATGATCGAATACATCGGTTATGAAGTAGCAGAGTCAGATCTTAATACCAAAGAGTGTCAGTATTTCAAATTTGATACACTCTCAAAAATTGCTTTGGATGAGATGCACCAAGAGGGTAAAAAACTTAAGCTTGTTATTAAACCAACTTCATCATTGGGTATGAAAAGCAGGATCGTTGAGTGGAGTTCAGATGCAGAGTTGGTTGTTAAATATATAGAAAAACGACGTAAACCGGTTGCTGTAGTTGAAAACTTAACGCTCAGCAAAGAGAATAAAATGATCAAACTTTCATGGGATAAAGTAGAAGATGAAGCACTCAGGGGATATTACGTTGTAAGAAACAGCTTTCATACTCCAAAACACTTTATGGATGGGGTAAAGATCTATGGTGGTAAAGATACTTATACATACGACAACTTTGCTTCTTATGAGAAAGAGAAATATTATGCGGTCTTCAGCTATGATAATGTGCCAAACTACACGGAACCGGCGACCATTACGTACAACCCCCTTGAAAAGTATTAACCCTATACGTATCTCGTAGAGACAGTGTCATAGTATTGACACTGTTCACTCCAAATAAGATAAATTTTCTCCTATTTAACTTCAATTATGTTATAGTACTGTTATGAAAGAAAAAATGACACTACTAGAACTATTGGAATCATCACAAGATAAAAAGATTCTCCTTCTTGGTCGTGAGGGTATTTTTACTCAAAAAGAGATAGAACGTTTTTTTAAAAAGTACAAAGTGATACTGACTTCTGACTATGAAGAAGGTATTTCTGCTGTCATTGAACACCATATGTTAAATCCTGTTGAAGAGGACATTTCCAATATGGCGTATGATGACGCCGTACCACTCTATAAGCTCAAAGATCTGGAGATCCTGATTTCTGAGTCGATCAATGATGATGAACTGCTTATGGGGATAAAACTTGCCAATGATCAGTCAAGGGTTTTTAGACTGCTTGGCAATGCACATATAGGCAATGAACTCTTCGTGAAGCTTCTCTCTATGTATATGTGGGATGATGAGGATGAAGATAGTAGAGAAGACAGGGATGTCATTATGTACACGCTGAGACGTTACATTGACATTAAACCCAATGAAGAAGACCTTCTTTACTCTTATCTGACTTTGCGACGTTTGGCGACTGAAGCCACAGACCCGAACCTGATGCTTGCACTCATAGGATTCCCGAACTTTACATTTTTAGTCAGAGGGAAAGAGAAAGTATCACTAAGGGAGACGATAGCGAGAAATGAACATATAGAGAGTAGCGTGATCCAAAAACTCATTTCTTTACGAGACAATAAAGTCAATACAGCTTTAGCTTCCAACAGGGTTGTACCGCTTAGGGTACTGGAAAATTTTGCACAGACAGGTGATGAAGCACTCAACAAAGCATTGGCGACAAATACAAACATAAGTGACAGCCTGTTTGAAACCCTTTTAGGCAAAGCACAGTCTATTGTTGAGCTCTTGCTTGTCTGGCAGCCGGTGACGCTGGAACGTTTAGAAAAAATAGAAGCACAGAGACTTGATAGTGCACTTTTTTCTCTCTTGGGCATTAATGAACATCTTGAGAGCGGGGTAGTAGAGAGACTTCTGGAGACAAAGAGTGAAGCTTTGTTGGAAGCAATGGCCCAAAACCCGATGATAGAGCCTGATATACTTGAAAAAATATATGCACTGCATCTGCCAAAGACCTTTGCAGCACTTGCAAAAAACCCTGCAAGCCCAAAAACGGTACTTGAGACCATGTATCAGGAGAATTCTGAAGAGATTACACTGCTTGCTTCTTTGGCATATAATGCCTCTTTGTCTCCAGTTTTGTTAAAAAAGCTGTTTGAAAAAGAGAATTTTGAGATCAATAAAGGTTTAGCGACGAATCCTTCTTTGCCGATGGCATTGCTAGATATTTTAAAAGTAGATACACGTTTGCAGAATTATCTGGCGGAGAATCCGATATTTATAGAAGATTATGAAACGGTGTTGGATTATGATAAAAATGCAGTACAGTTTTAGCTTCGACAGGCTCAGCTACCGTAACGACAGGCTTGGTTATCATAACAAAATAGGCTCAGCTACCGCAGTACTGATAAAATAAACGTTGGCTGAGCTTGTCGAAGCCAAAAGAGGAGAGATAAAATGAAAGCATCAAACATCACACAAGTAGTAAGCAGTCTTATAGAGAGAAAATTACCAGTATTTATCTGGGGAGCACCGGGAATAGGTAAGTCTTCCATAGTCAAGAAGATCGCGAAAGATAAAAATCTTGAGTTTATTGACCTGCGTTTGTCTCTGCTTGATCCTACAGACCTTAAAGGCATTCCTTTCTTTAATGCGGAGACGAAAGAAGGTGTATGGGCAAAACCCAGCTTTTTACCTTCTCTCGAAGGTTCCAAAGGTATTTTATTTCTAGATGAGATAAATACTGCTCCTCCCGCTGTTCAGGCATCAGCCTATCAGCTCATTCTGGACAGACGAGTAGGGGAGTATGAATTGCCTGAAGGTTGGAGTATTGTGGCTGCGGGAAATCGTGAAAATGACCGTGGTGTTGTCTACAAAATGCCGCCGCCACTTGCCAACCGTTTTGTGCACTTTGAGATGGAAGTGGACTTTGAAGACTGGAAAAGATGGGCATACACTGCTAAAATAGATGCCAGTATCATAGGCTTTTTAGCCTACGACAAGTCCATGCTTTTTACCTTTGATGCCAAGTCCAACGAAAAATCTTTTGCCACGCCAAGGTCTTGGGAATATGTGGACAGCATTGTCAAATCAGGCATAGAAGCAGAATTGATATTAGATAGTATTAGTGGTGCAGTCGGGCGTGAAGCAGCTATTGGGTACTTGAGTTTCAAAAAAGTGATGAAAGATCTTCCTGACTTAAATACAATACTTGATGGTACATTAACGATGCTTGAGGAGGAAGATCCCAAAGTGATGATGGCGCTTGCCATTGGTTTGGTGAACGCTTTACTTGAGAACAGTTCGGAAGAGGCCATAGACAATGTCTTAAGGTTCTCTTTAGAACTTCCCGGAGAGTTCTCCATTATGCTTGTCCAAGATATGCAGCAAAATAACATTGATGTGGAAGGCTCCCAAGAGTGGGGCGAGTGGGTAAGGAAGTTTGCTTATCTTTTAGCGTAAAGCCATCAGGAGCCTCAAACTTGTTTGAGGCAAATTTGAGGTTCCTGAATATGATTTAAAGCAGACCCAGCAATGCGACAAGAAGGACCGGCGGTGTAATGACCAGTCCGACTTTCATATATTCTCCCCAACCTATTTTAACCCCTTTTTGTGCAAGTACATGCAGCCACAGCAGGGTAGCCAGTGAACCGATAGGAGTCATTTTCGGTCCAAGGTTAGAGCCTAGTATGTTTGCGTAGACAAGTGCTTCATTTCCTGCGTAGCCTACTTTATCGATGGCAATATCCATGATCATGATCGTTGGCATGTTGTTCATCACCGATGAGATGATACCAGAGAGGAAACCTGTACCGATGATGGCTACAGCCTCACCCTGATGGGAAAGATATTCTATCCATGTTGCGATCTCATCTGTGAGACCGGCATTCTTCAGTCCGTAAACTACCACATAAAGGCCAATAGAGAACCAAACAACCTGCCAAGGTGCTTCTTTAATGGTTTGCATAGGTTCTACGGCTTTGTAGTACTTTGCAATGGCCAAGAAAAGCAAAGCACCGCCCAGTGCAAAGAGTGAGATAGGCAAATTATAGTGGTCTCCGATGAAATAGCCGACCATAAGCAGTGCCAAAAAGAACCAGCTGATCTTGAACATGGTCATGTTTTTGATGACTGAAGCAGGTTCAGGCAGTTCCGAGACATCTACTTTTAGAGGTATGTCTTTACGGAAATAGACCCATAAAATGGCAATGGAGGCGATAATACTCAAAAGGTTAGGCAGAAACATATTTTTAGCATACTCCATGAAGCCTATGTCAAAATAGCCTGCTGTCACAATGTTGGTCAGATTTGAGATGACCAAAGGGTTGGAAGCAGAATCACCTATGAATCCGCCTGCCATTAAAAAAGCAAAGATGGCAAGAGGTTTCATTTTGAGGTATTTCATTTTGGCAAGAAGAATAGGGGTAAGTATGAGTGCCGCACCGTCATTGGCAAAGAATGCTGCGACCAAAGCACCAAGAAGCAGGATGTAGACAAACATTTTGTTTCCGCTACCACCGGATAGTTTTGCCATCTTTATGGCTGCCCATTCAAAGAAACCGATCTCATCAAGCACCATAGAGAGGATGATGATACCTATAAATGCCAGTGTAGCATCCCAAACAATGCCTAT
>DQSX01000057.1 GCA_015663065.1 Sulfurovum sp. | reverse complement strand
ATTCCTTTTTAGACTCGATAATACCGTACTTTGCTTAGGTTTTCAGCAACCCATTTTCTTGCTTTAACTCTAAAATTACATTATGAAGTCAAGAATTAGAAATTAGAAATTAGAAATTAGAAATTAGAAATTTTGACACAGAAAAAATTCCGTGTCAATAGAAGCATTATTTTTTCAATGGCGTTACATACATGTTAATATAACGACCTTCCTGAGAGGCTTTACTCTCAAGATTACCTACATCTTCCAACATAGGCCAGACACGGTTCAGTACATCTACACCCCATTCAGGGTTAGCCATTTCACGTCCTCTTAGGAACACACGCAGCTTTACATGTTTACCTTTTTCAAGGAACTCTCTTGCATGTTTTACTTTGTAGGCTATGTCATTATCAGCGATCTTACAAGAGAATTTTACCTCTTTGACTTCAATCTTCTTCTGGTTCTTACGTGCTTCTTTTTTCTTTTTCTCAAGCTCGTATTTGTGTTTACCGTAGTCCATCACTTTTGCAACAGGAGGTTTTGCATCGGGAGAGACAAGAACCAGGTCAAGTCCTTTGTCTTCTGCAATCTGAAGGGCATCTGCTCTTGAAATGATCCCAAACTGTTCACCGTCATCACCAAGTACTCTTAGCTCGGTTGCTCTGATGGCATCGTTCATTACTGTATCGTCAGCTTTTTTTCTACCTCTGTTGTTTCTGTCGTTTTGTCTACTCAAATTTTTCCTTCTTGAAGTTGTTTGGTTAATTCTACCATAAATTCGTCTTGTGTAAGATTATACTGCTCTCTGGTTCTTCTGTTTCTGATCGCCACTGAGTTCCCCTGAACTTCTTCGTCCCCAATGATCACAACATACGGTACCCTCTGCTTTTCAGCCGTTCTGATACGTTTGTTGAGTGAGTCATTTTTATCAAATACTTCAGAGTCGATACCCTCAAGCATCAATGTTTTCTTAAGTGCTTTTGCATACGCTACATGATCATCAGAGATCGGCACGAAGATCACCTGTGTAGGTGCCAGGAAGAATGGGAACTCCCCGGCATAGTGTTCAATCAAAATAGCGATGAACCTCTCAAATGACCCTAAAATAGCACGGTGGATCATCACCGGCTGTTTACGTGTATTGTCTTCCGCCACGTACTCTACTTCAAATCTCTCAGGGAGGTTAAAGTCCACCTGAATGGTTCCGCACTGCCATTTACGCCCCAGTGCATCCGTGATCTTTACATCGATCTTAGGTCCGTAGAATGCTCCACCGCCTTCATCAATGGTAAACGGTAGACTGTTCTCATTCAAGGCATCTTTGAGCCCCTGTGTTGCCAATTCCCATACTTCATCGTCGCCAATGGCTTTTTCCGGTTTGGTGGAGACTTCCATCGTGTAGTCGAAACCAAAAAGTTTCATGACAGAGTCAACAAACTCTACTACTTCAATGACCTCAGCAGCGATCTGCTCAGGTGCACAGAAGATATGTGCATCATCCTGGGTAAATTCTCTTACACGAAGCAGTCCGTGAAGTACCCCTGATTTTTCATGTCTGTGTACCACACCATATTCATAAAACTTTACCGGAAGATCACGATAAGATTTTTGTGTCTGCTTAAAGATCTGAATATGTCCAAGACAGTTCATTGGTTTAATACCGTACTCCTGCTCATCGATCGTGGTGAGATACATGTTCTCGCCGTAACAGGCATAGTGCCCTGAAGTTCTCCACATATCCGCTTTTAAGATCTCTGGACCGCGTACAGGCTCATAGCCTCTGACTTTGTGTGCTTTATGAAGTATCTCTTCAAGTTTTGCTCTGAGTTTTGCACCTTGTGGCATCCAGAACGGTAATCCTGCACCTGCCTCTTCATCAAACATAAAGAGATTCATCTCAGCACCGATCTTACGGTGGTCACGTTTTTTCGCCTCTTCAAGCATTGTTATGTGTGCTTTAAGAGACTCTTTGTCTGCAAATGCAACGCCGTAGATACGGGTAAGCATTTCAGCATTTTCGTCTCCACCGAGGTAAGCACCCGCAACACGCGTGAGTTTAAAGTTGTGTAAAAATCTTAATGCCGGTACGTGAGGTCCGCGACAAAGGTCTTCAAAATCACCCTGCTTGTAGATAGAAAGTGTCTCATCTGTAATGCGTTCCATTACTTTTTGTTTCAAGTCATCGTTAGCAAATTTGACCAAAGCTTCTTCTTTGGTCATCTCATACTTTTCTATCTTGTACTTTTTCTTGATGAGCTCTTTCATCTTCTTTTCGATGCTTTTAAGGTCATTTTCACCTATCTGCTCATCTACTCTGAAGTCATAGTAAAACCCCTCGTCTACCACTGGTCCGACAAAAAACTGTGCGTTAGGATAAAGTTCAGTGATCGCCTGTGCCATCAAGTGTGCCGTAGAGTGACGGATAATTTCTAATGCATTATCACTGTTATCGTACTCTATCGGTGTAGCTGTACAGTTTTCTCCTGCACTCTGTGTGTCTAGTATGTTTCCCTGGTCATCAATGTAACCTATAAGATTTTCACTCAAATTAAGCCTTTATCTGTCGTGACTTACTCTGCCACGCCTTAAAAATGCCATGATTATAGCTAAATGTTTGATAAGATTGAATTAAATGGATAAAAAGTGAAGTGGTGCTCGCTACAGGACTTGAACCTGTGACTTCCACCATGTCATAGTGGCACTCTACCAACTGAGTTAAGCGAGCAAGGATAAAAGTATAGTGAAAAAAAGTTAAAAGAAGGCTTTTACTTCTCTTCTGCTTCTTTTTCACAAACCCAGGGGCTCTCTT
>DQSX01000244.1 GCA_015663065.1 Sulfurovum sp. | reverse complement strand
TTTTCTATTGTTATTTTAGCTCTTTTAGAATAACAGTTTAGAAAATGTTGTTTGGTTTTTCTGGGGTAGTATACTTCAAGCATGGCTGCCTGTACTTTGGCTGGTGCTCTGTTTATCTCATCTGCTAAGATGATGTTACCAAAGATGGGGCCTTCTTCAAAACGAAACTTATATTCACCATTCTCTTCATACATATTTTCAGAACCTGTCACATCCGAAGGTAAAAGATCGGGGGTGAACTGTATACGTGAGAATTTTGACTCAATGGTATCTGCCATGGCTCTTACTGCTCTTGTTTTTGCAAGACCTGGTAAGCCTTCCACAAGCAGATTTCCATTGGCTAACAGACCAATAATCAGTCTTTCAACAATATTCTCCTGCCCAATGATGGAAGCGTTCATTTTTTGTTGGAGTAGTTGGATGGAGTCATGAGGAGTCATAGGTTCTTTCCTTGAAGTAAATATAAATGTTTTTGTTTCGTACTCAATTATAACATTATAAACCCTTTAAAGTCTGTCATAAAAAGTTCCCAAATCCGTAAATAGTCATATTTGCTTTTTCAACTTCGAAGATGCTGACGAGTCAGGCTTTTGATACGATGTTGTAGTGCCAAGCACTTTTTGCCTGATCTAAAACGATCTTTGAACCTGCAAGGAAGCCGTTGTCAAAGGTCTTTTATCTTTTTTTTGCACGCCTGTACTGTTTTTCAGTCAAGTATATACGCTTGAGATCAGGTCTTGCAAAATGAATGTAACGATGACGTGATATAAGCACAGGCATTCCCCGTTTTGCCCAGGCGAATAGTCTTCGAATATCATTTTCTTGAACATGTATACAACCATGAGACGTATTGTTAATACTTCCTTTGTGAAGCGCATGTCCCCATTTTGTGAAGAAGAGACTGTAGTCCATGTTGTTGGACCCGTCTGGTTCAGGGTACTTTTTTGAAGTATAAAAACGTATTTTTCGACTTACACTCCAGACACCTGAAGGGGTATACCCGACTTCTTCACCTGACGATATACCACCGCTCAGCCACACTGTACCGTCTTTATCGACAGCATAAAATCTACCGTCACTGTTTTCTTCTCTCACTGAGACATAAATGAAGTTCTTACCGGTCATATCGATATCACGTTCATTACCCGCTTTATTGATGTAGGTAAATTCTGTTTTTGAAAAAGGTATCAGTTCTCTGTCTTGTGCGAACAAAAAAGAAGAGAAAAGAAAAAGTGCGATACCAATAATTTTCATATCTAGTCCTATTATTTAAATAATATTTAACTTATAAGTATATCGTAAAAAATTTATCGCAGTATAAACAGAGGTCTGTTTTGAGTGTGATTTTTATAAAAATTCACACTAAAAGAGGTTGTTAGGTAAGCTGCTATAAACACAGCTTACCGAGAGGTTTAGAACTTATATCCACCTATGAGTCTCAGAGCTGAGATCTCAGGTTGCTGATCTAGATCAACATATTCGTAAGTTCCTGTAAAATAATAACCATCTGGATGGTTATAACTTACACGTAAGCCATAGTTTTTTTGATCTTCTTGACCCAATCCAGTATCGGAAGATATTGAATATTCAGGATTAAGATCATAATAGGTAAATCTTGCACCAACCCATAAGCCATCAACACCCTGCTTACCAAAGTCATAGCCAAGCTGTGCTTTATACGATTTTACATTTCGCATATCACCTGCTTCAAAGAAGTGGAAGATCATCCCGTTAGCAATATACGGGTAACCTCCCCAAGAACCAAGCGTAGCACCTGCTCCTGGACCATCAGTATAAAATGCTGCACCAGTTGAAAAGTCAACGCCATTGTTAAATTTACCATCAAACTTAAGAGAGAAGATACTGTAATCAATTGCTGTGTACATATTGCCACCAACATCTTTAAAGTTGATCAATTGGGCTCCTGTATCATAAGTTCCACCATCAAACTCACCAGAGTAGTCATATTGACCGAAGAAAGTATTGTAAAGATCTACAGCATAATAATCCCAAAGTTGTAAGTTGTGAGGTCCCTCTTTGTATTGGAATACCCCAGCCCACATACCGGCGTCACCGGCATTGTCTTTATCTCTTTGGTCGACATAAGACTGATCTGCCATAGAGTGAAAACGGTGAGCCTTCGAAGCTCCACCATCCCAAACACCGACCATTTTGTAAATATATCCACCTGCAAACATAATATTTTCAACCGTAGTGTTTTTATAGTATACACCCTGGAAGGTATTGGCAAAGAGGTACCAGTCATCTGCATCTACCATTGGGGTAGAGAGTTCATAATTACCCGCAAGTAAAGTATGCTCTCCATTCACGTATTTGACATAGGCTTCCTGTAAAATACCATATGACGACCCATCTCCAAAGGCAAAAGTACGACTCTCATAGATCTCATCATTGATACCAAAGTCCGTGACACCTGCTCCCGTGATCTTAAATGAAAAACCATTGTAATCAGGTGAGGTAATAGAAACTTTAGGAATAAAGTAGATACCTCTTGAGTCTTTATGTCCTTTATTTACCGTAGGGTCAGGATTTTTAGGAGAATTACTGTAATCGTAGTTTACATACCCTACTCTCATATCTCCTGTAACTTTCCAACCCGGAGCCAATTCATAACCATCTTTTTTCTCATCTGTATGTGTGACAGTTTCCTGGGCATGGTCATTTTCTTGCACACCTTCAGGATACAGGGAATTTGCAGCATACAGAGACGTTCCCATGACAGGAAGCAATGCGAGCATTAATGTTTTAGAGTAAGAGAGTTTCATCTTCTACTCCTTACTGTGCAAGTGGGTTTATACCCAACTGGTCTATGATGTACGCTGCAGCTTGCTGACCACGTACCGAGTTACCGAATTTGTCAAGTGGTGGTGAGACAACACCAATTCCAAGTTTACCCGGAACTACAGCAAGGATCCCTCCCCCAACACCAGATTTAGCAGGTGAACCAGTAAGATATAACCAGTCTCCGGCATTGTCATAAAGACCTGCTGTAGCCATTATTGCAAGAATTTTTGGTACATACTTTTTATCTAACACTTTTTTACCTGTTTTAGGGTTTACACCATCATTGGCAAAAGTAGCCGCCATCATACCCAGGTCATGTGCTGAGACATTGACCGAACACTGTTTTGTATAAACAGTCGTTGCTTCAAGCGGGTCAGAACCCATTCTTCCACGTGCATCGAGTATTTTAGAGATCGCCTGATTATTTTTGTTGTCATTCACTTCTGAATGATATACTTCTTCATTGAATCCAAGTTTTGTACCTGCGAAGTCATCCATGTTTCCATAGATCTTATCCCAACGCTCTTTGGAGTCTTTTGCTTCTACCCATGAAGTTGACTGGATCGCACCGGCATTTACAAATGGATTTGAAGCAGAACCACCATGTAACTCGATCGCAATAATAGAGTTAAACGGCAAACCTGTAGCATTGACACCAATTTTTTCCTGGATGAACTTATCACCCTTCTCCTGCATCACTTTAGCCGCTGTAAATACTTTTGAAATAGACTGAATAGAAACAACCTCTTTCGTATCACCGATCTCATACACTTTTCCATCTGGTGTAACCAATGTAATACCAAACATCTTAGAATCAACTATGGCAAGTGCTTTAATGTAGTCTGCATTTTTACCTTCTTGATTGTCTTTGAACTTTTCATATGCCTCTTTAAGCACAGTATTGATACGCTCCTCTGTTAATGATGTTTTTTGTACTGCCTGAGTCTTTACCTCTGTAGTAAGTGGACCTTTTGCCTCTACTGCTGTTGTACCCATTAAGATCAACGATACACACGCTACTGAGAGAGTCATAACACCTCTTTTAAATACTTTTTTCATAATTTTCTCCTTGATTATTTTAATATTGACATGAAGTCATAGATATATAGTAGCGCACAAATATAATGAAAAAGCTAATTATAATAAAAAATTATAAATTATCTTTTACGTGTTAAAATATTTAGACGTAATGAAAAATATTTATATTTTTCATTGCACAACCCACTCTTTTTCAAGCAAAAGAGTATCATTTGAGAAAATTTGTCCTAAAAACCTGTCTCCTCTTTTATAGGTGCCTACCCCTTTGGGTGTACCCGTCATGATGATATCATTATCTTCAAAAGTCATAAAGTTTTGTATTTCAGAAAGCATGACATCCGGTTTATACATCATAAGATCATAGGTAGCAAACTGTACCAAAACATCATTGATCGTTAATTTCATCACTAAAGTCTCAACATTCACATCGTAAGCAATAAAATCACTCAAAACGGCTGAAGCATCAAATGCTTTTGCTCTCTCCCACGGTAATCCTTTAGACTTTAAATGGTTTTGTATGTCAGCATGGGTCAAATCAAGTCCAAAACCTAAACCTTCAATTTTGTTGTTTTGTATAAGAAAACAGATCTCACCTTCAAAACGACAATGCTCTGAGAAGTAAAAAAGTGTGTCTGATATGGCAGAATTGGGTTTGTTGAATACCACCATTGAAGAAGGAATTTCATTGCCCAACTCTTCTATATGTTCCACATAATTCCTGCCGATACATATGACTTTGGATACTTCCAGTTTGCTATTTTCATATCTGACT
>DQSX01000023.1 GCA_015663065.1 Sulfurovum sp. | reverse complement strand
TAGGCTAAAAACTATGAGAAAAATATTATTATTATCACTATTTTTTACCGGATCACTTTTCTCCAATGAACAAAGTTTGGCAAAGATCGTTAAACTTTCAAATAAAGGTGAAAAGATAGTCAAAACCCTTTGTGACGCTGAAAAACTTCCTTCAGCCCAGGGAACGGTAGAACAATTGATGGAAAAGATCAAAATGTCTGAAGCTTGTCCTCCTCTTTCCAGGTCCAAGTTAAAAGCAGTTGCCTATTATGTGAGTAATGGCAGCATGAAAATGGCGGGTAAACATATAGCTGTCCCTGCCAATGCGAAATGTCCTGTCTGCGGTATGTTTGTAAGCAAATATCCCAAATGGGCAGCACGCATAAAGTATGGGGGAGAAAATTACTATTTTGACGGGGTGAAAGATATGATGAAATATTATATCTTTGATGGAGATTTCCCTTATGATCGAAGCAGTATTTCTGAAATAACAGTGAGTGATTATTATACACTTGAAGAGGTTTCTGCAAAAGAAGCAATATATGTATTGGATTCAGATATTTTTGGGCCGATGGGTCGTGAACTCATACCTTTTAAGCGTAAAAAGAGTGCGAAAGCATTCATGGATGATCATAATGGGAAAGCCATGGTTGTCTTTGATGAAATTACCGATAAAATGGTAATGGCATTAGATGGCATAGAGCAGCAATAGTCAACAATAACCCAATGACAATAGGAATGTAGATTGATTAAAGAATTTTTCATACTTGTATCCATGATGTTGTCTTTGGCAGGTTTTGTGCTTGTGCATTATGTGACGCACAATGCTATCTCTTCACAAGAGATGTTAAGCGCAGTTACAAAGGTGACAAACCTCTCTTCGCCCTCGTTAAGTGTCGCTTACTATGAACCCAGAGTTCTTTTTTATGAAGAGGCTCTCAATCCTGCATATCCTCAAATGCAAACGATGAATAAAATGGATCTGGTTTATGCACAGTAACGCTTTTCTGCATTTTTTAACTTTGTTGCTATTTAAACAAAAAGGTAAACATATTGGAGCAGTATTGATCTCTGTGATCATTATTTTTCTTTTGTCTTCCGTGCTTTTTATCTCATCTTCTCTGCAACATACGCTTTTGGATACAGTTGAGCGTCAATCAGACTTCACTGTAAGTAGAGTACAAGCAGGAAAACCTATTCATACACCTCTTGAGTGGGTGGACAAAGTACTTGAGATCAATGGTATTTCAAAAGTAGCACCACGTGTGTACGGCAGATACTTTTTTGCACCCCGCGAAAAATCCTTTTTAGTGCTAGGTGTGGATTTTTTTGATGAACAGAGCGCTAAAGAACTTCGATCCCTTGTAAAAGGTTTGGATCTGAAAAGCTTTTTATCTACGGACAGTATGCTTATTGGTGAAGGAGTAAAAAGATTTTTATCAGAACACTATTATAAGGAGCACTTTTCATTTAAAACGCCGGACGGAAAGTTTAAAAAAGTAAAAGTACATCAAACACTTCCTTCACAGAGCAATCTTATGGCTAATGATATGATCATACTGCCCATAGATCTAGCCAGAGAAATATTTGGAATGGGTGAAGATGAGGTCACAGATATTACTTTTAATGTTCCCAATGATGCGGAATGGGATAATATTATAGGTAAACTGCATCTTCTCTTTTATGATGTACGAGTGGTAGAGAAAAGAGAGGTCAGAAAAGCATATGAGAACCTCTATAATTATAAAGGCGGGCTCTTTTTGATCCTCTATCTCGTAACGATGGTCACCTTTATGCTGATTCTCTATCAGCGCTACTCCATGGTCTATTCGAGCGAAAAAAAAGAGATCGGTATTCTTCGTGCAGTAGGGTGGAGTATCAAAGATATTTTGAAACTGAAATTTTATGAAACAGTAGTCGTTGTGTTTGTGAGTTTTGTGCTAGGTGTGGTATTGGCTTACCTCTATGTCTTTGTATGGGATGCACCACTGTTAAGTCAGATATTTTTAGGAGGTACAAATTTGCCTAACCATGTCGCATTTGTGCCTGTCTTGGAGTTCGGACTTTTGGGCTCCATTTTCCTTTTTTATGCCATCCCGTTCCTTGCAGCAGTACTCATTCCTGCATGGAAAATCGCAGTCACCCCACCCAAAGAGGCAATGCTTTGATAGTGAGGAGTGAAGAGATGATGGTTAGTATTGAGAATGTGAACAAGATATTTAACGAAGGAACCCCGCAGGCTTTTGAAGCGCTCAAGTCAATTGATCTGGAGGTTGCCAAAGGAGAAACAGTTATTTTAAGTGGTGTAAGTGGCAGCGGGAAATCCACACTCCTCTCACTCATTGCTGCATTGGACAAACCAAGTTCCGGGAAGATAGTGGTAGAGGGTGAACTCATCTCCAAACTTCCCGACCTGCATGCTTCAGCCTATCGTGCAAAAAGTATAGGGTTTATTTTTCAGCACTTTAATCTTTTAGAGTCATTGAGTGTAGAAGAGAACGTCATTGCACCGCTTATTAACTCCGGACTTGATATTAAAACTATTAAAGAGATGGCAGCAAAAAGTATGCAGCGTGCAGCTATTTCTCATAAAGCATCACAGCAGGTCAATGCACTCTCCGGTGGAGAGAAGCAGCGCTGTGCTATTGCCAGAGCTTTGGTGCATGAACCTGAACTGATCATTTGTGATGAACCTACAGCTAACTTGGACAGAGCAAATTCACTCAAATTCATAGAGATCCTGAAAACACTTCATGAGAGAGGAAAAACGATCATCGTTGCAACCCATGATCCACTTTTTGAAACACTTCCTTTTGTAGGTAAGGTCGTGCATATGGAGGATGGGAGTATTGTCTAATGATTGATAAATACTTGAGCAAAATATTTGGTTCTTATTATGAATGAAATTTTGTTAAGCAATGAAGTTATCGTCTATCTGCTTTCCGAGACGGTACTTTATCTACTGCTTTTTGTAGCTTTTCTCTCTACACTCGGATTGCTGAAAAGATGGAATTTTGATGCCTTTACCACTGAACAGTTTGCACTGGAAAACCGTTCCTACCTTGTCATGACCATCATCTTTTTTGTGATGCTGCTTAAAGTCGTTCTGCTTCCTTATTTTGTTTATACCATAGATAATCTTTCTGATCTTATCCCCGGGGCAATGTGCGGTGCAGGGGTGATCAAAGCAAATGAGTACGGTAATCCCCTTTTGTCACTCAAGATAATCATTCTCTTTTTAAGTGGTCTGTGGTTAAGTATGAACAGCCTAGACCTCAAAGAAAAAAACTATCCTTATTTAAAACTCAAATCATGGTTTTTTATTTTGCTCTTTCTTCTTTTAAGCGCAGAGTTTCTACTGGATATACTCTATTTTACACATATAGAAACAACCAACCCTGTCTCTTGCTGTTCTGTGATATTTGGACAGACAGGAGGTGCCAACGGACTTCCTTTTGGTTTGGATATTCCCAAACTCTTAATACTCTTTTACCTGCTCTTTGCTTTGGTGGTCCTAACAACAGTCTCTGAACTCTCTATGTTGAGTATTGTCTCGAGTTTACTGTTCGGAGTGATCGCCTATTATGCTGTGGTCTATTTTTTCGGTACTTACATTTATGCGTTGCCGACACATCTCTGTCCTTTTTGTATGCTGCAAGATCATTACTTTTATGCAGGGTATCTCTTGTGGGGACTGTTGATGCTGGGAGTGTTTCTAACTATAGATGCTGCAATAATGCAAAGTTTTTTCAAGCAACCTGCAAAGAATCTAAAGAGAGTTTCGTTACTATTGCTAAGTCTGTTTGTTGTGTTGTGTAGTGCCTATGTGGCTGTTTATTATTTAAAAAACGGAGTGTTGCTGTGAAGAAAATTTTGATCAATATTTTAACCTTTGCTATTGTGATCGCTGTGATCATTATATTGCTAGTCTCTTTTGGAAGTTCAGACGGTAACAGGTATGTGTATAAAGGTAATACGGAACATAAACCCATCACGATCAAAGCCAAAGAGTATCAATGCTCCGAGTGCAGTATGGACGTGGAAGATCTTAAGTATGCTGCACAGATCATTAGTCAAAACGGAAATACCTATTTCTTTGATGATATCGGCTGTGTGGTACTCTGGCTTGAAAACCACTCGATAGATATCCACAGTATTTTGACCCAAACCCTCGATACCCATGAGTGGATCGATGTAAAGGATGCCTGGTATTCACGTATTGCACCTTCTCCGATGGGATACGGATTTGCTGCGTTGAGACATAAAAAAGAGGGACTCATACCATATGATGAGATGAAACTTTTGATGCTACAGGGTAAAAATCTGCACGATCCCTTTGTAAAAAAGAAACTTTTAGGAAAATAGTTTCTCTTCGAAAGATGCTATTTTGGAAAAACTAGGGGTTTGTTATTATTTCTTTGTTATAATAATACGTATTTTATAACAAACTTAAGGAGTAAGCAATGGCATTATTTGATGATGTAAAAGAGGTAGTAGTAGAGCAGTTGAACGTGAGCCCGGATGAGGTGAAAGAAGAGTCTAAATTCGTAGAAGATCTTGGTGCTGACAGTCTTGATGTTGTAGAGTTGGTAATGGCACTTGAAGAGAAATTCGATATCGAAATTCCTGATGATCAGGCAGAAGCTATTGCAACTGTTTCTGATGCGATCAAATTCATCGAAAACGTATAACTTTCAACAATGGTCCCTTTAGGGGGATCTCTAAGAGTTATATGAGTATTTGTTCAAATATTCATCTATATCTTATAAAGTAAGTAGACAGGAGAGCCTAGTGAAAAGAGTAGTAGTGACAGGTTTGGGAATGATAAATTCTTTAGGACTTGACAAAGAGAGCGCATTTGCTGCCATCGTTGAGGGTAAATGCGGTATCAAAAAGATTGATTTGTTTGATGTTGAAGGTTTTTCTTCACAAATTGCGGGAGAGATCACAAACTTTGAAGCATCCATGGTGATGGATGCAAAAGAGGCAAAAAAAGCGGACAGATTCATCCAATTGGGTCTTAAAGCTGCTGCTGAAGCGATAGAAGATGCCTCTCTTCCGGAAGACTTTGACAGAGAGAGATTTGGTGTCGCCTCTGCTTCGGGTATTGGCGGATTGCCAAATATTGAAAAGAACTCCGTGGTCTGTCATACAAGAGGCCCAAGAAGAATCTCTCCATTCTTCATCCCCTCTTCACTGGTCAATATGCTTGGTGGATTTGTCTCTATCTATGAGGACTTAAAAGGACCTAACCTCTCTTCTGTGACTGCCTGTGCAGCTGGAACACACGCTATTGGTGAAGCGGCTAAGTCCATTATGGTCGGTACAGCGGACAAAATGCTGGTCATTGGTGCTGAATCTGCGATATGTGGTGCGGGTATGGGTGGTTTTGCTGCCATGAAAGCACTCTCTACAAGAAATGACTCTCCTGAGACGGCGTCAAGACCGTTTGACACAGACCGTGACGGTTTTGTTATGGGTGAAGGTGCGGGAGCATTGGTCTTAGAGTCTTATGATGATGCAGTGGCAAGAGGTGCAAGGATCTATGGTGAATTGGTTGGCTTTGGTGAAAGCGGTGATGCAAATCACATTACTACACCAACTATGGATGGTCCGCTTCGTGCTATGAAAGGTGCATACAAAATGGCAGGGGAACCGAAGGTGGACTATGTCAATGCACATGGAACATCCACACCGGTCAATGACAAAAATGAGACAGCGGCACTCAAAGAGTTGTTTGGCGGTAAAGAGAACTGTCCTCCTGTCTCTTCCATTAAAGGACAGATAGGTCACTGTCTGGGGGCTGCAGGTGCTATAGAGGCAGTTGTTTCTCTTATGGCTATGAGAGACGGGGTCTTACCCCCAACGATCAACTATACAACGCCTGACGAAAATTGTGATCTTGACTATATTCCAAACAAAGCCAGAAAAGCAGAGATCAATACGGTAATGTCCAACTCCTTTGGCTTTGGCGGAACAAACGGCGTCGTTATTTTTAAGAAAATATAAGGATCCAAAATGGCAACATATTTAGACTTTGAAAATAAAATTGAAAAGATACAGGAAGCGATCGTATCTGCTCATGCCATTGCCAATTTAGACGCGGTAGAGAAGTATCAAAAAGAGTTGGGAAAAGAGGTAGAGAAGACCTTTGGTTCTCTAAATGACTATCAAAAACTCCAACTCGCACGTCATGCAGACAGACCTTACGCCCTGGATTATATTAAACTGATCATGGATGATGCCTATGAGATACACGGGGACAGAGCGTTTCGTGATGACCCTGCAATTTTGTGTTACATAGGCTGGATCGGAGATCAGAAGGCTATGGTGATAGGTGAGCAGAAAGGACGTGGCGTTAAGAATAAGATCAAAAGAAATTTTGGTATGCCAAACCCTGAAGGGTACAGAAAGGCGTTGCGTGCAGTTAAAATGGCAGAAAAATTTGACATCCCTGTACTCATGCTCATAGATACTCCGGGTGCTTACCCGGGACTTGGTGCAGAAGAGAGAGGGCAGTCTGAAGCCATTGCAAGAAACCTTTTTGAATTTGCTTCTATGAAAGTACCAATGATCTCTGTGGTCATCGGAGAAGGTGGTTCAGGCGGTGCGCTTGCCATTGGTGTTGCTGACAAACTGGCCATGATGCGTTATTCTGTATTTGCAGTTATTTCTCCGGAAGGCTGTTCGGCTATTTTATGGAACGATCCGAGCAAAGTGGAAACAGCAACCAAAGCACTGAAGATCACACCAAATGATCTTTTGGAACACAAACTCATAGACGATATACTTGATGAACCGCTTATCGGTGCACACAGAGACAAGGAGACTGCTGCTATGGTATTGAAAAAGTACTTTTTGGACAATGTGCAGACACTTAAAGAGCTTACCGTAGACGAGTTGCTTGACCAGCGCTACAAGAGACTGACATCTGTCGGCGCTTTTAGCGAATAGAGTGAAATGTTACACGAGATAGCCCAGACCATCGTTGAATACATTGGTCACATGGGCTATTGGGGTATTTTTCTTCTTATGTTCCTCGAGAGCACCTTTTTTCCTTTTCCTTCTGAAATTATTATGATCCCTGCAGGTTATTTGGCCTATAAAGGAGAAATGAATCTCTATCTGGTTGTACTGGTAGGCATACTGGGTTCTGTAGGCGGAGCACTCTTCAACTACTACCTGGCAATGTATTTTGGCAGAAGATTCATTTTAAAATACGGAAAATATGTGTTTATCAAAGAAGAGGCACTCGATAAACTCGAGGCATTTTTTAGCAAACACGGAGAGCTCTCCACCTTCAACGGAAGACTGATCCCAGGTATCCGTCAACTCATTTCACTACCTGCGGGACTAGCTAAAATGAATATTGCAAAGTTCTCTTTATACTCTGCACTGGGTGCAGGTATTTGGGTCATTGTACTCGTAGCACTTGGTTACCTGCTTGGTTCCAATGAAGCACTCATCTCTGAGTACCTGCATACAGTAACCATCATTACCTTGATCTCTGTAGTGCTTATCACCCTTTTTTATATTGTCCGAAACAGACGTAAAAAAGAGATATTGGGTGACAGTTAAGCCACTATCCACGTGACATATTTTTTCTTTTTGATCTTCACTTTTTTAAAGGCTTTGTTGACTTTTTCTATGACGCTGTGGTGCAAGGCAACATAAGATCTTGTCTCCGTAATGTCAATTTTTCCGATCTGGCTGTTCTCTAAGCCTATCTCTTTACACAGCGTACCCAAAATATCGCCTTTACGAAGTTTTGTCTTCTTTCCTCCGTTGATACCAAGGGTATCGTATTGTGAGATCATTTTAAAAGATGCATCTACACGTAACGCTTTCATTTCTGCCTTTTTTGCCTGAGATGTGATATAGGAGCACTTCTCGCTGTCACTTGGACCATAGAGTGACAAGGCAGTCCCTGTTGCGCCTGCACGTCCTGTCCGTCCTATGCGGTGTGTGTACACTTCTTTGTCAAAAGGCAGGTCATAATTGATGACCAGTGCTATGTCTTTAATGTCAAGCCCACGGGAAGCCACATCCGTAGCGACCAAAATACGTTTTGAACCGTTTGAAAAGAGAAGTACAGATTCGTTACGTTCTCTCTGATCAAGGTCTCCATGAATATCTATAACAGAATGCCCTTTGGCGTGCAGTCTGTCTGTCAGTGACATCACTTCCGCTTTGGTGTTACAGAAAATAAGCAGAGACTCCGGCTTGTACGACTGTATCAGTGCAGTCAGGGTTTTAAATTTATCCGCTGTTTCATAAACGATCTCATCTATCTTGTGTGCATCAAGGATGGTATCTACTTTGAGCGTAAGCGGCTGATTCAAAAGTGCTTTTGCCAATGTTTCTATTTTCTCAGGAAAAGTGGCAGAGAAGAGCAGGGTCTGTTTGGCTCTTGGCATGTTGGAACCGATCTTTACTATCTCATCATAAAATCCCATATCGAGCATTCTGTCTGCTTCATCAAGCACCAAAGTTTTGATGCTGTCAAGCACAAGTGTCTCTTTTGCCAAATGATCCTGTATCCGTCCGGGAGTTCCTATAAGTATATGTGCGCCTTTTGCTAAAGAGTCAGCCTGGGCACGCAGCGGTACCCCGCCATAAAGTGTCAAGATCTTCAAGTTTGCTTTATAGGCAGCTACTTTTCGAAGTTCCACAGCGATCTGCTCTGCCAGTTCTCTCGTAGGGGTGATGATGATCGTCTGGGGGCTGTTGCTGGAAGTATCTGTCTGCATAATAGAAGGGATGCCAAAAGCCAGTGTTTTTCCCGAACCGGTCTTGGACTGGGCTAAAATATCTTTTCCTTCCAAAATAGGATTGATCGCTTTTTCCTGGATCTCACTCATTGTAGTAAAATGGAGTATATTAAGTGTATTAAGCAGTGCTTCTGGTATATTTTGTATGCTGTTAAATGCTGCCATGGAGACTCTTTCTTTGTTGATATGTTGAAGGTTTTATGGTGTTAGTATAGGGTAAATTGATTAATAGGGGTATGAAAGATCGTGAGCCCTAGGCTCACTGAATGATTATGCGTTTGCTTTTCTGTGATCCATGATCATTTTATATGCCTCATCTTTTAAAAGAAGTTTCTCTTTTTTAAGATTTTCCAACTCTACATCTGTAAGTATGGTTCTTCCTGCTTCAGCATCTTCTACTTGTTTGTCAAGGTCATTGTGCTTTTCGAAAATTCTTGCAAAGTGTGCATCTTTTTGTTTTAATTCGTGTATTTCATCTCTATATTCATGTAACATAGGTACTCCTGTATTATTTTTTGTATTATAGCTATTTTGTGGTTATAGATGCGTTAAATCTAGGTTCTGTACTCCGCATTGATCTTCACATATTCATAACTCAGATCACAACCGTAGGATATATAGGAAGCAGAACCCAAACCAATATCACATGTTACTTTGAAGCTCTCCTGTTTCATGATCTTGTAGGCCTTGTCCTCACGTATCTTATCAAGTTCTCTGAATTCATTTGAATAAATAAGCAGATCATCATAATGGATTGTGAGTGTACTGTCATCACAGGCTATGCCACTGGCTCCGATCGTTGAAGCGATCCTTCCCCAGTTCGGGTCTTCTCCAAAAAGTGCCGTTTTTACAAGAAGGGAATTGCTTAAGGCCATACTTGCTTTTTTTGCTTCTTCCAGGGTTTTGGCTCCCTTGACCTCAAAAGCCACCACTTTGTTCGCACCTTCACCATCTTTGAGTATCATCATGGCCAGCTCAAACATGATCTTGGAAAGTACCGCCTGGAAAGCTGCTTTGTCATACACTTTGCTTTTTTTGTTGGAGAGTAACAAGACCGTATCATTGGTCGAAGTGTCCCCATCTACAGATATTCTGTTAAATGAACTTTCTGTAGATTCAAGCAACAAGGCATCCATCTCTTCTTTTGGTACAGCAGCATCTGTGGTAATAAAACACAACATCGTGGCCATAGCAGGATTGATCATCCCTGCACCTTTACAGATGGCAGCAATGTTGAAATGCTTACCACTGTCCAGTTCTATTCTGTACGCCAACTCTTTTTTAAAACTGTCCGTGGTCATAATGGCCCTTGCGGCCTTGTGGGAATGTGAAGCGCTAAAGTCCAGTGTGTCAAAAGCAGAAGTGATCTTGTCAATAGGTAAACGGTACCCTATAACACCGGTAGAAGCCATAACAGGGTTCAATACAGGTATTTTTGAAGAGAGTGTTGACATAATATTGTCAATATCTTCAATCCCTTTTTCCCCTGTCATCGCATTGGCATTTTTCGCATTGATCAATACAAAGTCTGTTTGAAATCCTTTCGGGTATTTCTGATAATGTTTTAATGGAGCTGCCTGAAAAGTATTGGAAGTAAAAACAGCAGAAACATCACAAGGAACTTCAGAACGTATAAAGGCAACATCACCGTCTACATCTGAAGATCCGGAGTTGGCAGGGTTGGTTCTCATACCTACATTGGTGGCACCACAGTAAAAGCCCTGAACATTTTCCAATCCATTTTCCAGTTCAATCAGTTTAAACATATTTTAACTCTTCAGGTTTCTCTTTTTTACGTATGATCTTCTTGGCAGTCCGTATGCCCTTTTCTGTACCGATAAGAAGCAGTTTGGATTCAGGCATGATAATGGTATCACCTTTTGGCATAGGAATGAACTTGTTGTCTTTCTGTCGGATCCCGATGATCGTTACATTGGCAATGTCTCTGAAACGTGCTGTCTTGATCTTTTGAAGTGTCAGCCATGATGTTTTGGAGACTTTTGCCTCTTCCATGTCCAGAGGGGTATCTTTTTTGTAAAGGAACTCCTGAAGCAGGTTCTCCATATCGGGTCTTGCCGCCATCGCATTGATACGCTCTGCCATGAGTTTGGTTGCGGTGACGACTTTGTTGGCTCCAAGCTTAAGGAGCTTCTGATCATCTTCATTGCTTTTTGCGTTGGCAATGATCAAAAATTTACGTGAACGGCCGATCTCATTTTCATAAAGTCTTGCAGAGGCAATAGTTGCAATGTTGTCTGCGACATTGTCTGCCAGTGTAATGACACCTTTTGCAGAAGAGAGATGTGACTTGAGTATGCCTGCTTCGGTATGCGGTTCTGCCACTACAAAATAAGGATAGTGGTATTTTTTTGCAATATCTTCAAGGTCTTCTCTTGGGTCAACCACCACAAAAGGAATGTGATTGGCACGTAATTGTTTGGTGACCTGAATGGTAAATTCGTTGTGGTAACAGACCACAAAGTGTTGTTTAAGTCTGGCTATCTCATAAAGCATTTTACGCTCCTTGGCAGTTTTTTGAAATTCACCTTTTTTAACCACTTCTGCAATAATACCAACGGCAATGGAAAAGACGATAAATCCAAAAATGATAAGGGTAATGGTAAAGATGCGTCCCATGTCTGAAATGTGGTGTATCTCACCAAACCCAACAGTGGTAAAGGTGATACCTGTCTGATAAATGGCATCCATAAGCGGAAATCCGTCAATGATCATATAACCCATCGTTCCGATAAGCATAATAAATACGGTAAGTGCGAGTGGAAGTCTAAAAAGGGCTAAATGACCATAATATTCGTCATTTAGGGTGATATGTGGTTTTGGGGTGCTTCTCCATCCGAGAAACTTTTTGATTTTTTGAGTGGGTCCCATTAATCAGGACGCTTTTTCAGCAAAACTAAACAAAGCTGTGCTGAAAAAAGCTTAGCTTGCTACAGCAGTAGCTTGAGCAGCTTTTTTCTTCATTGTTCTAAGTGTAGAAGCAGCAACTTTGATTCTTTTTGTTGTTCCGTCCTCAAGTGTGATCTTTACAGATCTCAAGTTTGGAAGTTGTCTTCTTTTTGTTTTGTTGTTCGCGTGAGAAACGTTGTTTCCAACAAGCGGACCTTTACCAGAAATTTCGCATTTTCTTGACATGATAGTACCTTCTTTTAATGTAGATGCAGACATTTGGGTTTGCAATCTCGAATATTTTGTGCGATTATAGACAAAAAAAGCATAAATTT
This sequence comes from Sulfurovum sp., assembly GCA_015663065.1. Taxonomy (GTDB): domain Bacteria; phylum Campylobacterota; class Campylobacteria; order Campylobacterales; family Sulfurovaceae; genus Sulfurovum. The sequence goes on along the minus strand of DQSX01000023.1, from coordinate 4,755 downwards.
TGCTTAACGTTGGTAAATAATGCATTTTTTCACAGATAACGCACAGGGTGGGTTTACCCGCCACTTATAGACGCTATGATATAATCCATAAAATTGAACAGTTAGAGGAATTTCATGTTAGTAGCCCCCAGTATTCTCTCAGCAGATTTCGGATATTTGGCCCGTGATGTTGAAGCCATTTGTGAAGGCGGATGTGACCTTGTCCATGTGGATGTGATGGATGGTCACTTCGTGCCCAACCTGACCATCGGTCCGGTAGTTGTTGAAGCCGTAGCAAAAGCAGCCACAAAACCTTTAGATATTCACCTTATGGTAGAGAATAACTCTTTTTTTGTAGATCTTTTTGCCCCTTTGAACCCGGGATATATCTCTTTTCATATTGAAGAGGAGAAGCACCCGCATAGGCTCATCCAAAAGATCCGTGCTTTAGGTATCAGACCGGCTATTACACTCAACCCGCACACCCCGCCTGAAGCCATCGAGTTTTTACTTGAAGATGTAGACATGGTACTGCTGATGTCTGTGAACCCGGGTTTTGGCGGACAAAAGTTCATTACTTCGGTCATAGAAAGAGCCCAGAGACTCAAAGCACTGATAGAAAAAAGAAACCCTGACTGTCTTATAGAGGTAGACGGCGGTGTAAATGATGTGAATGTTAAAGAGTTGGAAGCAGCAGGGGTTGATGTGGTGGTTGCAGGTTCTTTTGTCTATAAACATCCTGAGGGTATAGAGCAAGCCATCTCTGCGTTGAAATAAAATCAACACTGTCCTGAACTTGATTCAGGATCTCTTCAAGGTTCAAGAATAATTATGAATCCAAGGGGATCCTGAATCAAGTTCAGAATGACGTATATAGAGTAAAAAGGAAAACCTTGAGAGTAAAGATCTGTGGTATCACAACCCTGAGAGATGCACTGCATGCCGTAGCGTGCGGTGCAGATGCCTTGGGATTTGTATTTTACAACCAGTCACCGCGATACATAACCCCTGAAGCTGCCAAAAGAATTATTGATCAGCTTCCGCCTTTTGTAGAAAGGGTAGGGCTTTTTGTCAATGAAGGTGTAGAAACCATCGACACTGTTTGCAGGTATTCTGATATCTCTTTGGCGCAGATACATTTTGAAGTGGATGAAGAATTACTGGATGCCATTGCTTTGAAAACATTGCCTGTGGTACGTGCCCAAAAGCCTGAAGATGTCCATAGGTTTTCAAACCGCTACCGTTTGGTAGATGCCTATTGTGAAGCGTATGGCGGAAGTGGAAAACGTTTGAACCTGGAGTGGTTTGACGGTGTGGACTGTTCAAAGATCATACTTGCCGGCGGACTGAACCCTGAAAATATTTCAGAAGTAAAAAAATACGGCTTTTACGGGGTAGATATCTCTTCGGGTGTCGAATCGATCAAAGGTAAAAAAGACCCAAAGAAAGTAGAGCGTTTTATCGCCCATGCAAAAAGTATTTGACGAACTGACCACCGCATTTCGTAAACATGACGGAGTATTGAGTGAAGCACAGTATAAACATATTGCTGTAAAGTACACAACACTTTTGGAAGACAGCGATACGATCTTTATTTTATTGCAAGCTTCCGGTTATCCTATCACGCAACAGGAGGGTGGTGGATACAGGCTGGAAACTTTTTTCACCCCTTATCGGAAGCAAAAATACTGTGTGATCGATATAGAGACAAACGGGTCCAAACCGGGTACTTCCCAAGTCATAGAAATAGGGGCGATCATGGTGCAGAACGGACAAGTGCTTGGGGAGTATGAAACCTTTGTGGAGTGTGCTTTTCTTCCTGAGTACATTACCAAGATCACCGGTATTGAACCAGAAGACCTCATTGGGGCCCCCAGTAGACGCGAAGCGCTGATAGGCTTAAGGCATTTTATGGAAGATGCAGTGTTTGTCGCGCATAATGTAGATTTTGACTACAGTTTTTTAAATGCCTCTTTTGACCGCTTTGGCCTGGGCAGCATAGGAAATCCAAAACTCTGTACCATAGACCTGGCAAGACGTACTTTTGAATCTGAACGTTATGGTTTAGGCTATCTCATAGCCTCTTTGGGTATGGAGACAGCGAAACATCATCGTGCTTTTTCAGATGCAGTCTGTGCCAATAAAGTAATGGAGAAAAGTTTGGAAACTGTACCTGAGTATGTAAAAACAGCAGATGACCTTATTCGTTTTTCAACTTCCAGTAAAAAAGAACGACGGATTAAAAAAACTTAGGAACCCGAAACTTGTTTCGGTAAGATATATTTTTCTGAAACAAGTTTCAGGTTCCTGAAGAGCAAAAAACTCATGTGTTGAATTTAAACTTTTTTACTTCTTAATATGTGATGTAAAAATAAGATCTGTGCAAACACAGGTGCAAATATATTCACTACAGGAACATAGTTAAACCCCGCTGCCACCATCGCCATGAGCGTAGATTTTTTTGTCTTCTCTTTTATCTCTTTCTTATCTGTAATGAACAGAGAACTTACATCATAAATGGTGGGTGCTTTGAGCAGAATAGACCAGAGCCAAAGCATCCATACAGCACCGACAAGAGGGATGAACATGACGGGAAATGTAAAAAGAAAAAGAATTAAAAAGATGAATCCTGATTTAAGGCTGAGCAGCACTGAGGTACTGACATTGGCAGTACCGACAACAGGGGTGTCGGGATAGTGCTTTTTAGCCAGTTGAATCAGTAGTGGCTCTACCATAAGTGATGTCATGATGGAGAGCACCATAATAAAAAGCATATAGGCCAAAGCAATCGTTGCAACAGAAGCACCGGTTGTTTGCACCCACTCCCATGGTATCCATGAAAGATAGCTTGTAATGAAGCTTATAAGCAAACCTTTGAAGATCCAAATAATGACAGCAGTCACGGCAATAGAAAGTATGGTGATCTTTGCTACAAAATAGAGTACAGTCGGTGAGAAAATGTCTTTAAAGCTTTTAGTAATGGATTGGTTCATGGTTACAGGTACTCATTTTTAAATTTTACATATCTCTCAGCCGAAGCATACAACTCTGTCACTTCATCATCTGTCAACTCACGTACCACTTTAGCTGGAGATCCCATAATGAGGCTTCGTGCAGGGAAAACTTTGTTTTTAGTGACCAGAGATCCTGCACCGACAATGGACTCTTTGCCTATGACCGCACCATCAAGAATGGTAGCAGACATCCCTATGAGGCAGGCATCTTCTATGGTACAGCCGTGCAGCATGACGCGGTGTCCGACGGTAACGTCTGAGCCGATATGTGTTGGGTTTCCATCAGACATATCTGCTTTTTTATGGTGGGTAACATGGATCATACTGAGGTCCTGGATGTTTGTTCTGTCACCAATGGTGATGAAGTGTACATCTCCGCGAACCACACAGCCAAACCATACTGCAGAATCTTCTCCCATACTTACACGTCCTATGACAGAAGCACCTTCTGCTACCCAGGCATTTTTTTGAAGTTGGGGTGTCCACTCTTTAAATCGTAACAGCATTAGTTCTCCTTTAAAATTCTATTTGCCAGACGGCTTACATAATCTGGTGTCTCTTTTTTTGTTTTGTCATGGATCTTGTTGGTGTAAGACTCTAACACTCTGTGGTTATTGACCGCTTTTCCCAAAAGAGGTACTTTTACATAATTTCCGTCCTCTTTGAGGAACCATCTTAACTGGTTGTCTGCCAATTGCAGTATGAGAATTTGTTCGATCTTCTGTCTGAGGTTCTCTTCAATTATAGGAGTCATCAGCTCCACACGTCTTACCAAATTCCGAGGCATCAGGTCAGCAGAAGAGATATAACATTTTACTTTGTCATTTTTAAAGAAATAGATACGCGGATGTTCCAGGTATTTACCAATAATGGAAGAGACAGTGATATGTTCTGAAATGCCTTTGATCCCCGGCTTTAAACAGCAAATACCACGGATGAGCAGATCTACTTTACAGTTATTTTGTGATGCTTTGTAGAGTGCTTTAATGATGTCTGTGTCGACCAGAGAGTTTGCTTTGAGGATGATGTGACCGTTTTTACCCTCTTTACCCTCTTTCTCTATGAGTTTAAGCAGTTTTGGTTTGATCTGTGAAGGGGAAATGAAGAGGGTATCAAGCTTGGTTGTTCTTGAAAAACCGGTCAGGAAATGAAAAAAATGCGTGGCATCTGTAGAAAAAGCTTCTTTGGAAGTGAAGTAAGAGATGTCAGTATAGATCTTTGCAGTGCTCGGGTTGTAATTCCCTGTTGCCAGATGCACGTAAGATTGCAGTTTTTTCCCTTTTCGTTTGATGATCTGTGCGATCTTTGCATGGACTTTAAGTCCTGGAATCCCGTACACAACATGCGCTCCGGCATCTTCCAGTGCTTTGGCCCATCGTAAGTTGTTCTCTTCATCAAAACGTGCTTTGAGTTCTACCAGAACCGTCACCTGTTTACCATCACGCACTGCATCGATCAACGCTTTAACAATGGGAGAATTGGGACCGGCACGGTAGAGTGTCATACGAATAGCTATCGTATCAGTGTCTGCAGCCGCTTGTTTAATGAACTTGACAACCGGTTCAAAACTGTCAAAAGGATGGTATAGTAAGATATCCTGTTTATCGATAGCTTCAAAAATATTTTCTGAGTCAAGCGGTGGGAGTATTTTGGGTGTAAAAGTCGGTAGGACAAGATGAGAAAGCTCTTTGTCTCCTACTATTTGCCAGAGTGCACCTAAATTGAGTGAAAGGCTTTTGTAAGAGTAAATATCCTGATCATC
>DQSX01000080.1 GCA_015663065.1 Sulfurovum sp. | reverse complement strand
CTACATAGACAGGAGTACCGACTCTCGCCCACTTGAACATTCTCTGCGCAAAACCGTTCTTCATACGAATACAGCCATGAGAGGCCGGTTTGTCAAGGACAGGACCCAGATGCATAGCGATCCCGGTGTTTGTAAGACGTAGCATATAGTTCATGCTGGCACCTCCGTTTGGCTTTGGCCAGAGGTTAGACTTATGATAACGTTTTTTTTGTAGTATCCTGTATTCGCCATTGGGTGTATCACGTCCTATGACCCCTGAAGAGACACGCCCTTCAAACACCACAAAACCATCTTCAATGGCATAAGCCATCTGTTCTGAGAGGTCGACTACGATCTCTTTGTAGGCAAAAAGTGAAGAAGTTGTTATGAGAAAAATACAAAACCCCATTACCAACTTCATCATCTTATCTTCAGTCAGTCAAGTATTTAAGCGTAACGAATGGCGCTGCGATCTTGGTGATCGTTTCAAACGGTGCTGTAAAATTGTCAGATTTTACCTTGAACTCTTTCCATCCGTCCGGCTGCACATAGACAATGTCATTGGGACGCAACATCAAACTGGCATACTTCATCGTTTTAAAATTTGTCAAGTCAACAGATCGCATTTTCAAACCGCCTCTGCTATCATGTGATACAATAATAACATTGTCTCTCACGGCGTGGTCTGTCACATCTCCGGAGAAAGCGATCGCTTCAAAAAGTGTTATCTTTTCTCTATCCAGTTTCACTACACCCGGCTTTTTTACTTCGCCAAGCACATAAACACGTTTATTCATTACTTCAACATAGACAGAAGGTGTATTGAGATACCTTTTCAAACGTTGTGTGATCAGGTCTGCTGCCTGCGTCTGGCTTAAACCCGATACCTTTACTTTACCTACAAGCGGCAGGCTGATGTACCCTGCAGCATTAACAAGTATACCGTCCTGACTCATCTCCTGCCCCAGTTCAGTGGTAGAGACTGCTGCACTCTGCTGAGGATCTCTGTAGATCACAACCTTCAATCTGTCCTGCGGTAAAATACGGTATTCTATACTACCTTTGGCTACAACTGTTTGCTCTTCGGCACTAACTGCTTCATTCTGCAGCAGCTGATACTCTGAATTCAGACTTCCGCATCCTGTCAACAATACAATCATCCCTGAAAGCAATATTTTTTTCATCTTAAGCATTTTTTCTTCTCCTGTTTAATTAATTTTTCATTTTATCATAATATATATTAGAGCAGTTCATCATTGCGTATTGTGTTGTGTAGAAATATCTCTCTGTAGGCTTCAGAGAAAAACAGATTTGAGAGTGTCTCCAAATGTTTATGTCCATGTGTATCTGAACCTAAAAAGTCTATCATTCCGTTTTTACTCAAAAAATCAGCCAAGTGTTTCGCCGATCTCCCATAGTGTCCTCCAAAAGAGTTAATATTGACTTGAAAGAGGACACCAAGCTCTTTAAACCTTTCATATTCTCTTTTTGGATCTTTTATATAACGGTAACGTTCAGGATGTGCCATAAGCGGTATGTGTCCTGCTGATGTAATAGCAAAGATCATCTCTTCCAGCTGTAGTGGTTTGGCAAAGTAAGAGGTTTCAAACAAAAGATATTTCCCATCAATAGTTAAGATATCTCCTTTTTTAAGAAGGTCTTCAAAACCATCATCCAGATAATATTCGGCTGCTGCTTCTATCTCTAATGAAATTCCTTCTTTTACTGCTGTCTCACAAAGAGAGTATAATCCATCTCGGATTATCTTCGGTGTATTGCGATAAGCATCCAGCATTATATGAGGTGTTGTAATCACTTTCTCATATCCGAGTGCTTCCATCTCTTTTAAAAGCGAAAGGCTTTCTTCCATATTCCTTGATCCATCATCAATGCCGGGTATAAGATGAGAGTGTAAATCGACCTTTAGCTGTGGTCCTCTGATTTGTTCTTTTCTTTTTTTGAAAAAAGAGAAGATCATTTGTTGTCTTCTTCATAATATCCATAGCCATAGCCATAGCCATAGCCATAGCCATAGCCATAGCCGTAACCATATCCATCTTTGCCCTGTTTCACATCATTGAGGAGGATACTTAAACCATGAATCTCTTTAATGTCAGAGAGCTCTTTTACACTACGCAGAAAATCTTTTTTTGAATAGTTTGCTCTCAACACATAAATACTTGTATCTACATGATGCATCAATGTTTTTGCATCTACCACCAAACCAACTGGAGGAGTATCAAGAATAATAACATCATACGCTTCTTTCAGTTTCTCAAGTACTTTTTCCATAAGTTCACTCTGTATCAATTCACTTGGATTGGGGGGAATCGGTCCTGAAGTAATAACATCCAAATTTTCATACTCAGTTCTTTGTATAACACTGCCTAAACTTGTAGAACCAGAAAGAAGTGTACTCACACCTGACTTGTTGGAAAGTTTAAATTTTTCATGCAAGGTCGGCTTTCTCATATCTAAGTTTAATATAACAGTTCTTTTCCCAGCCATAGACATAATACCAGCCAGATTTATGCACACTGTTGTTTTCCCCTCTCCTCCTATGGTCGATGTCACTGCAATAGTATGGCTGGCTTTATAATTAGACATAAACTGCAAGTTGGTACGCAGGTTTCTAAAAGCTTCTGCTACAGCAGATTTAGGAGAAAGAAAAACTTTAAGCTTATCATTGTCCAGAACTATATTGGGGATAGATCCAACCATAGGGATATCTCCAATATTGGAAATATCATCCTCATTTTTAATACGATCATCCAGAAAATCTCTCAAGAAAGCAAGTGCGATCCCTAAAATAAGCCCCAGTATCAACCCTACAAGTACGATCAGTTTTCGTTTGGGTTTAATGGGTCCTCCTGGCATAAGTGCCTGATCAATGATCCTGTTTTTCGAAACGGTAGAGGCTTTGATAATCTCAGTCTCCAAACGTTTTTCCAAAAGGTAGGAGTATACCTTCTCATTGACTACAAATTTACGCTGTAACTGTCCAAACATACGTTCATCAGCAGGAAGTTTATTTAAAAGTTTCTGCTCTTTTGCAATAGATTTTTCAAGTAAGACTTTACGTTCTTTACTGTTTTTATTTAAATTCTTGATCGTAGAGACGATCACTTTTTTAAGCTGTGCAATACTTTTACTAAGTTTACGTACTTCAGGATGCAGTTCAGTATAACTCTCACGCATGACCCTCTTTTTCATGATGGCTTCCTGCAGCTTCATGATCATCGGAGAGAGTGTTGTATTGCCCATCTCGGTACCCGAAACTGTAATACTCTCAAGATTTTTACCTGACTTCACCTGCTTATAGAGTGACCCCAGCATCTCTTCTTGTATCGTGATCCCCGCCAACTGCGTTTCATACTCACTCATATGACGAATGATATTTTCGGCTTTGGCAGACAGATCCACAGTATTAGAAGTTCTTTTAAACTCTTCAAGTTTTACTGCAGAACCTTTAAGATTTTCCGTGATCTTTTTTAACTGTTTATCTATGAAAGCAAGTTTACGCTCTGCCTCTTTTGTCTTTTTATCGATACTTTGCGATATATATGCTTTGGACAGAGCATTGGCTGCTTCTTTTGCACGTAAGGCTACATTATCTGCATAAGAGATCTGCAGTATGGTCGAATACTTGGACATTTGACTCACAGAGACACCACCCTGAACATAAGAGCCCATATCTGCAGGATCCATGATCATAAAGCGATACTGTTCCTCTTTGGGTTCTTTTTTCTTAACTATATTAAGATGAAAATGTTCAGTAATGATCTCTTGATCATAAGAGAGGGTTTCATCATAGCTCCATGCTGTACCATTTTCATCTACAGCATCTTTAACAACTAAACGATATCTTTTTGAATCAACAGGATAAAAATCAAATGAAATGTAGTACCCTCTGTTCATCCCCACAACAAAAGGTGTGTTTTTATAGAGTTCTACCTCTTTAAATCTTTTTGTCGTATAGTATTTATGGGAAAAATTGACCTCTTTGAGTACTTTTTGGGCCAGAAATCTTGACTTAATGATCTCCATTTCCGTGTCAGCATTCATGGATCCTGATTCTGTTGCCATGGCAAGTATGTCCTGCCCTCCATAACCGCGTGGCTGCACACCTACTTCAACAGTAGAAGAAGCCTGATAGACATTGGGTTTAAAGTAAGCATAATAACTACTCGCCACAGCAAAGAGAACAACCAGAAGAATGATCATGGTTTTATACCGGTAGATCGTACGGAAAACTTCTTTAATGTCTATTTCATCTTCATCGATCTCCATTCTGTCTATATTCATGCCTGTCCTTATATAGTATTATATAGTTTAAATTATAAAAGTTGTAGTGAAAATTACGCAGAAAACTTAACTAAAAAGAAGAAATCCATACAGATTTCTTCTACGTTAGTTATGATCTTATTCATATAAAACCTAAAATAGGTAATTCACACCTATAGTGATAGCATCAGCATCTATATCATGTGCTCCATTCCAGTAAAGACCTTCCATATCATTCGCAAGTGAACTATAGTCAATAAATACTGAAATATTTTCTGTAGCAAGATAACTTGCACCGATCCCCCATTGGAAACCACTGTCATCAACATTTACTGTTGAAGCATTTACATTATCAAGAGTCACACCTCCAAATCCAAGAAGTGCATACACTGAGAAGTCCTCAGTTACAGGGTATTGTGGTTTTGCAAATAGACTCCATCCACTCATTTCAACCCGGTCTTCATCAGAGAAAGTTGTTGTATATCTTCCTTCCAAAGCTATGTACTCATTGAAATTATATCCTGCAAACAAAGAGAAGTTTCCCAGTCTATCTTGTCCATGAACTACATTAAAAAAATCCAATGAAACTGCTGCATCACGTGTACTTACTGCAGACAATCCCAACCCTACATAAAATGCACTGTTATCCTCTTCTTCTACTACTACAGGCTCTTCTACTGGAGCGATATCTCCTCCTGCTACTGCGAACGAACTCATTGCTAATATAGCTACTGCTGATAATATTGTCTTTTTCATATTTTTACTTTTCCTTTATTGTATTATTGTGTAGATGAAATCTTAAAAGTATTTTAGCCTAAGAAGTGTTAAATTGTTATTAATTTCTGTTAACCTTTAGTTAAACAAAAATGTCAAAAAAGTGTAAAAAAGTCCTCTAAACGCACAAAAGGGTCCTTTTTATTAAAAATAATATGAAAAAATATAGCCTTCTAATGCCCCAAATAGGGGGGGGTATTAATTATCTGTTATTTTTTTACTAACAAAGCTTGACAACTGTTAACAGTAACTGTTATAATATGACATCTTAAAAATAACAAGGAGATATTATGAAAAATATCGTTTTATCAGCAGTAGCTGTATTAGCAATGAGTTCGTTCGCAGTAGCAGG
>DQSX01000064.1 GCA_015663065.1 Sulfurovum sp. | reverse complement strand
TTGCCTTCGATTGCAAAGTTTACAAGAATCTCTGCATCATCAAAACTGATCGTACTGTTAGCAGCTTTGACATCAAAACCTAACTCTTTTGCTTTCTCAAGCAGATCACCGTTTGACAATCCTGCTTCATCTGCTATTTCTTGGATCTTAACTTTATCCATTATTAACTAACTCCTTTAAAAGCTTAACAAACCGTTCTTCATCTTGTTTAAAACGTTTCGTTAAGCCTTTGATTTTTTTTTCATTCACAGAGCACACATTACAAAGATAGAGGCTTCTGCCTTGTCCATCATGTGTGACCAACTCTTTACCATCCAGTTTCAATCGTAACAAAGATTTTTGAGGATATCTACTACGGCAAGCGATACACATACGTATAGGCTGTGATTTTTTCATCGCGTATTATACCCAAAAAAATGTTAAGAATAGTTCTTAATTTTTCGTCATGACTCCATGGTTGTCCAAAGAGAGTGTAAATACCCTGAAATGGGGGAATCGTGCCTCTAAAGCTTTGGCAATTTTATCTGCATCTTTGTCATAGGCCAAATTAAAAAATGTAGAACCTGAACCCGAAAGTGTAGACATGAGTGCTCCGTGTTTGAGTGCTACTTTCTGCACTTCAAAAAGTTCAGGCATCATTTTCATTCTTCTTGCCTGATGCAATTTGTCTTTGGAAGCTATTCTGAGTAAGTCCCAGGACTCTGTCATGAAAAGCCCTGTCATATACGCTGCTCTTGAGAGAGAATAGACAGTCTCCTCTTTTTTATAGACCTTAGGCAGTACATTGCGTGATCTCGCTGTCGAAATCGTACGGTTAGGGACTACCACCACTGCTCTGAGGTATTCAGGCATACGTCTTTTCTTGGAGTAGACGCGGTCACCCTCTACACAGGCAACATTAAACCCACCCATGACCGCCGGTGTGATATTGTCAGGGTGGTGTTCGTAACGCAGTGCCTGATTGAGTATCTCTCTTTTGTTGTATTTTGTACCTGCGGCCATATATGCTGCTGAGAGTGATGCAACAATGACTGCAGAAGAAGAGCCAAGTCCACGTGAAATAGGGATCCTGTTGTGAAACTCAAACCTGAAATTATCCGATCTTCCGCTCAATCTTTTATAATTATCGTTAAAAATACTTAAAAAAAGTGAATTTTTTTTGATCTTGGGATTCTGAGCACCCTCGCCCTGCGTGGATATACTTAAAAACTTTGAGGGTTTAATGATGATCTCATTTCTCAGATCGACTGCCAAACCCAAAGTATCGAAACCTGGTCCAAGATTGGCTGATGTTGCCGGCACAGATACAAACATAATTATACTTCTCCGTTAAACAGCAGGCAGACTATACTCAGGGGTTGATTCTTCATCTATTTCAAGATCATGAATACTTTGAGGCAATGCAAAAGATGCATCTACTGGCTGTTCAAATTTTTTTGTCATTATAGTCTCTTTTTCCTTGATAAAATAGAGATTTCCTATGGCTTTGATGGGTTGTCCGCCATTTAGGGCAAAAGCACTGCATCCTCTACAAGGGATATTTTTAATGATCTCAATGGTTTTTAACATGACATAGGTGAGTTTTATGGCCATATATGATCCTGGACCGCGGGTGTAGATCATTTCTGAAATATCATAGCTGTCCAGAATATCCTTGATCAGAGGTAAAAGGATTTCAGAGGTTTTTTTTTCACTTGAAAAAGATTTGATGAGTTCCCCATCTCTATAGACCCCCAAAAGAAGAGGTGAAGCAATAGAGACAATAAGAAGTTTATGCGAAGGATCTTGCAAATTCTCTACTTTGCAACTCTTCGACAGTAACAATCTCATAATTCTTGGTATCGGACAGAAGTTTTGATGTCAGTTGATAGTTCAGATTATGGCTGCCTGCAAAAGATTCATATTTTGCAAGAATATTATGACCCGACACCATCATATCACCCATGGCATCGAGTATTTTATGTTTTGCAAACTCATTGTCAAAACGCAGACCTTCAGGGTTCAGTACTTTATGGTCATCCAAACCTATGGCATTTTGCAGCGTGGCACCAAGTGCAAGATTCTGGCTCTGAAGATACTGGATATCTTTGGCAAAACCAAAAGTTCTGGCTCTTGCGATCTCTTCAATGAAATTGTGTGTAGAGAAGTCAAAAGACTCACTTTGCTCACCAATGACCGGATGGTCAAACTTAATTCTAAAATCAAACTGTGCGGCATCACTGGGCAGAAGTCTTACAAACTTCTGACCATCTGTGACTTCAACAGCCCGTTTCACAGAAATGACCTTTTTGGGAGCATCCAGCTCTTCTATGCCTGCTTCATCAAGCAGTAGACAAAATGAGATGGAAGAGCCGTCCATGATCGGCATTTCATTGCCGTCGACGATGACACGAACATTGTCTATACCGTAGGCATAAAGGGCTGAAAGAAAATGTTCAATGGTAGAGATAAACCCTTTTTCACTGCCAATGACCGTAGCCATACGTGTATCTATAACAGAAGAGGGAGAGAGAGGAATGCTCATGGCAAGATCTTCACGGTAAAAAATAATACCGGCATCTGCTGACAATGGTTCAAGTCTAAGCTTGATAGGTTCACCTTTGTGTAAACCGATCCCAATGACTTCAACAGGTTTTTTTATGGTCCG
>DQSX01000019.1 GCA_015663065.1 Sulfurovum sp. | reverse complement strand
CTGCATCCTTTTTGTCCCGTTTCAAATGTTCAAAAGAGACTGCCCCGTTAATAAGTGCTTTGACTAAATTCTTTAAAGAATGATCATTTAGTCGTAAAGGATGCCAAGCTTCTTCCAATACTTCATGGGCTTCAAAATACGCCTCTTCATCCATCAGCACCAGATACTCTTTAAGTGCGCCTTCAAGGTCATCATTCATTGTCAACATTTATTTTACTACCTTTTCAATTGTGTGTATGAGTTTTGTGATATTTTTATCGTAAGCAAAACAACGGTTTACTTTGCAGGCCAAATACTGATCACTCTTTTCTGTTTTACTCAGTATAAAAGGGTACTGCATCCCCGCTATCTTGTCTTTAACACTCAAGAGTTTATCTCGTGTTGACTTTATGATCACATCCCCTTTTTTCAAACGCAAAAAGGTATGCAGGAGTTTAGAAGCATTTTGTGGACTTTTCTCAAGTACTGCACCCTGTGATGCAAGTGTTTTTTTGACCAAGCCATTAAGCTCCAAAGCTTCAGTAAGCGAAGCCACCCGCACCATATCTTCAAGCATTAAAGAGAGTGCTGCCGTATAATATTTGTCATCAAAATCTGCATAAGCTTCGATGCCGTCATTACTCAAAACCCACCTCTGCTCTCTATAAAAATGTTCTTTTGCCTCTTTTGTCAATGTTTTGATCAGTTTCAAATAATTTTTTTCATAACTACTCTCATAGCCTGCTATCAGAGCATCTATCAAAAAGGCATAGTCTTCCAGAAGGGCTTTTTGTTTTGCCTCTTTTCCCAAAAGTGTCTGATGATACAATACGCCATCTCGCCTCATTAGCTGCAGCAGTGTATCTAAACGTTTTGTAGCCAGCTCTCTATACTGTTCATCTATCCTTGAAGCAGAAAAAAGTGCTTTGATCATCATCGTATTCCATGATGTAATGATCTTTTTATCCAGAAACGGGAATTCTCTTTTTACACTTAAATCTTTTAAATATGTTTTGACTTTTTCAAGTTCAGGTGGTACTCTTTGGCTTGTGATATGAGGATTCGACAACTCCCCGTCAATATTGCCATCTTCTTCTATGCCCAAATAAGCCAAAGCACTTTCAATCTCTTTAGACTTCATCCCTTTTCCCAGAAGATCCACTTTGATCTCTTCATAGTTAAAAATAAAATAGCCACCCTCTTCACCAGCACTGTCCGCATCAGAGGCAGAGAGGTACAGGCCCTCTTGCATAAAATTGTTCTCCATCTGTGCAATAGTTTCGATCACTACTTTTTTATACAGCGGTTTTTTTGTGATCTCATAGAGTCTTACATACAGAGGGATCAACTCTGCATTGGTATAGAGCATCTTTTCAAAATGCGGTATCTGCCAGGCTTCATCTACAGTATAACGAAAGAACCCACCGCCTATTTGATCATAAATACCACCCTCTGCCATTTTTTTCAAAGTATACTCTGCCATGTGAAGGGCTTCTTTATTATCATACAAGGCATAGATATCGAGTAGCAGTGACAGTTTTGATGCTTCAGGGAATTTTGGTCTTTTGGAAAAACCGCCATTGACAGGATCGTACTGTTTTTTGACCTCTTTCATGTATAGCTTCACACTCTCTTCTGTCAATTTTGACTTCAGCGCTTTTTTGCTAATTTTCTCTTTTTGTGCCTTACGGTACTTTTGCACAATAGCCTGAAAGGTTTTTTTATCATTTTTGTACAGTGAAGCAAAAGAAGGAAGCATAGTGAACATCCCTTTTGAACCATAGCCCTCTTCTGCCGGTATATAAGTTGCAAAGTGGAAAGGTTCCCTGTCAGGTGACAGGAAAACACTCAAAGGCCATCCTCCACGTTTTCCGTGTACTGCCCTATACCAAAGCTGATACTTTTTATCCAGTTGAGGGTACGCTTCTCTATCCACTTTTATAGAGATATAATTATCATTCAAAAGTTTTGCTACAGCTTCAGATTCAAAACTCTCCTCTTCCATGACATGACACCAGTGGCAGGTACTGTACCCTATGGAAAGAAATATCAGCTTGTTCTCTTTTTTAGCTTTTGCAAACGCTTCTTCTCCCCAGGGGTACCAGTTGACAGGGTTATGGACATGCTGTTTCAGGTAGGGAGAGTCTTCATTTTTGAGTGCATTACTGTAGTTATGCTCTGCAAAGAGGGTACTGCAGAAGAGTATCAATACAATCATTCTTGTCATAAAAAGCTGCCTTTTAGCTATAATCATATCAATATACCATAATTGGATCGTAGATGACACAAAATGAAAAAGATAGTGTAAAAAAGAAAATAGAAGAAGAGATACTACTCACACAAGAGCAGATCTCTGCTTTAAAAGAGAAAGTCAAACCTATTGCACCAGATTGTTCTTTAGGAAGACTCACAAGACTAGAAGCCATGGGAGAACAGCATATGAACAACAAGATCCTGGAGGAATCCAAGATCAAACTCACACGCTTGAAAAATGCACTACTGAGAGTTGACAAACCTATATTCGGTATATGCATTGAGTGCGAAGAAGAGATCGGATTTGGACGTATGTCTATACGCCCTGAATCTGTAAGATGCGTGGAGTGTGCAAGTAAGATGTAATGCCATCCGTATGGTACGTTTCTAGCACACCTACAATGATTCTATATTTCCCACCACTTTCCCAACAATGGTCACTTCAGCAGGATTAATTGCCTGTGGCGGATACATACTATTGTCTGAAATAAGCTCGATCATCCCGTCTGCACGCTGCTGAATACGTTTGATGAACAACCCCCCTGTGGTTGAAGCGATGAACACACCATTTTTGTTGATATCTGTTTGCGTTCTGTCTATAAAGACGATACTCCCATCCTGAAGTGTCGGTTCCATAGATTCACCATCCACATGAATGGCTTCAAGTTCTGTATTACCCATGCCTACCATATTGTGCATGATCTTCTCATCAATGCTGATGGTTTCATAATTTTCATCAAAAACCTCTGCACCGCCCCCTGCAGAAGCACGGATATCTGAAAAATAACGTATTTGAAAAAATTTCTCCGTCTCCTCTTTAAGCATGTCCACTGCCTGATCAAAGAAAAGCCAATTGACAGAGATCTTTTTTAACGCACAAAACTCCAAGATCTCTTCATAAGGAATCGAATTTCGTTTTTTCATCGTAGCAAAGGTTGCCTGAGGAATGTTCAGTAAAGTTGCCACATCTTTGTCAAATACTTTCCCTCCTGCTTTTGTTTCCGAGATCACATCTTTCAGTTTTTCAATAATGTCACCTAAATTCATCATCATATACTCCTTTTTTTACTAAAGTATTATCCAGGAAATCACTCAATGATCTCTCTGGTCTCACCTTATATGTCAAATTATAGGGTATTTTTCTTAAAAGTATGACAATTTGACACATTTTTTAGAAATATTTATATTTTCATATACAATTTGACATATTTGAACACAAAGGATTTAAAATGATCTACTCAAAAAACAAAGAATTATTAGGTTACGCAATGAAGATGGGATGTAAAACAGCCGCAGAGTTTGCTATGTTCTTAAAAGCGAGAGAGTCCATTCTCTCACTTTAGTCCATAAGCAGTACGGAGACTTCGTCTCCTATTTCTTTTGATCTATCCTCTTCGGAAGTCACAAGAAGCGCCGTATCGCCAAGCATATTGGTAAGGATGGCAGAAGTACCGACTTTTTTACCTTGAAAGTCAACATAGTACTCCCCTTGCAAAAGAGAAATATTACAAGCCGTGAACTCTGCCTTTTTGGCACGTTTGATGAACGGCTCTTTAAGTTTTGCTTTTAGCATACGCAAAGAGCATTTCCCCTGTTGTAACTTTTCAATAAGTGGCACTACATACAGAAGTGCTGTTACGGTAGACGAATAAGCAAACCCAGGCAAGCCAACAATGAACTTGTCCCCTTTTCTGGCTACCATAATGTGCTGCCCGGGCTTCACACGCACCCCTTTAAAAACAATGTCGCAGCCAAGCTCCACGATCACGTCTCTCACAAAATCAAAGTCACCCACGGAGACACCGCCTGTGGTCACCACAATATCGCTCTGCTCCAGTGCTTTTCCCACTTCATTTTTAATATTCTCTTTGTCATCTTTAATACAGCCCAGCTGCATAGGGATACCATCATACTTTTTAACGATCGCTTCGATGATGTAATTGTTTGAAGAGCGTATCTGGGCATCAGAGCTCTGTGTCTCACCCAATTCAAGCAGTTCAGAACCTGTAGAGAGTATGGCAACAGTTGGTTTTTCATACACCAAAGGTGTCACAATGTTTAAACCTGCCATGACCCCTATTTGAGCAAAATCTATCTTTGTACCTTTTGCTATAAGCAACTGTCCTTTAGCGTAGTTCTCCCCTATCTCACGAACAGAAAACCCTTGTGGTACCTCTTCTTTAATGATGATCTCATCACCCTCAACCTCCACATTTTCAATAGGGATCAGTGTATCTGCACCTTTTGGCATAAGAGAACCTGTAAAGGTCTTGATACAAGTACCACCGATCACTTCCTCACGAAGCGTAGAACCTGCAGGGTTAATACTTGCAATTTTCAGTCTTCCCATTGCCATATCGTCATGCGCAAACGCATACCCATCCATCGCAGAAGTAGGAAACTCCGGTGAATTATGGTCCGCCACAATATCTTCTGCCAGCACATACCCCAAGGTATCTACCAAATAAAGTTTTTTTGTTTTATAGTTGTTTATTTGCAAATCTTGTATGGTTTGTATCGATTCATCAAAATGCATCATTTTTGTAAATCCCTTCCCTCGTAGGGTGTACTATTGCACACCTTTTTCATTATTAATACCTTACAGGTGCGCTATTGCACACCCTACGCCAATAGACCCGACCCGTTCATCGGCGTACTTCTGTCTGCCGCATAAATACGTTCACCGTTCTTTACATCATACTTCCAAATAGGGGCATTGGCTTTAAAGT
>DQSX01000158.1 GCA_015663065.1 Sulfurovum sp. | reverse complement strand
GTATTGAAGTACTTAGACGTGGTAGAATTAGAAGAGCGAAATTGTTCTACCTTAGAGAGCTTAAAGGTAAAGCAGCAAGAATCAAAGAACTCAGAAGAAAGTAATCTTTCTTTCTGCTTCATCGCATCTTTGGAGGGGTGCTTCAGTCAAGTACTGAATGTACGCTCCTTCTCCACAACCTCCAAATCTACAATAAATAATAAACAAATCTTTACTTTCTTCATAATAAAATAGACAATTTTTGATAACAATATTTTTATCTTTACTTCAAAAACACTATTCTTGGCTATAATATCTTTTTAAAATCATCCAGGAAATTACTGACATGCTTTCTACCATAAAACATAAACTTATTTCACTTTTACAACTCATTCTTGTACTGATCTATATACTTTTTGAAGAGATCATCTGGGAAGGGATCTCTAAACCCATTTATGAGTTTGTGCACTCTTTAAAGATACTGCAAAGGGTAGAGTATTTGCTTCATGCAGTCAATGCCTATGTCATACTGGTTATTTTTGTTCTCATGCTTGGTCTGGTGGAAGCTTTGGGTATTTATGCGGGTCTGTTGTTTGTTTCGGGTAAGATGTGGCATGGTCTCTCTTTGTATCTGACAAAGATCCCCATTGCGGCATTTACCTTTTGGATGTTTCGTATCACAGAAGACAAGCTGATGACGTTTGGTTGGTTCAAGTGGCTCTATGGCAAAGTGATGGCAGTGATTGACTGGTTGAAGTCTTTAGATATTTATATTGCTACCATGGAAAAACTCGGGGTTTATAAAAGAAAGATCAAAGCGTTTAAAATAGACATCAAAGAGAAGTACTTTTCCAAAGAGAGCCCTTTTGTCAGCAAGATAAAGAGACTCTACAAGGTCATGAAAGAGTCTTTGGGTAAAAAATAGATGCAAAAGAAGAGACCTTTATGGCATTGGCTTACTCCGACACTTTTTTTGCTGTTGCTGACAGCTATCTTCAGCTATGAGGAGACAAAGACATTCATCCTTACATTTTTTGCAGACCTCTATCTTTTTATAAAACATAATATTATTGCCATTCTTACAGCCTTTTTCCTTGTCAAAGGGAAGTTTGTCATCAAACTTTTTTTACGCAAGGTACTCATCCTCTCTGCTACGGGTCTTGGCAAACGTTACATGATAGAACATGTCCTGAACCACCAGATCAAAGTACATTTTATGGACCACCTGAAAGAGGATTTTAAACGGCTGCTTTTACATGTGAAAAATAATTTTCAAAATTTCCCTTTGGTCAAAAAGATCATGACGGTCTTTGCTTTTATAGGCTCTTTGGGTTTTGTGGGTAAATTCATGGGTGGTATGCTGGCGGTCAAAGTTTTCATAGCAAAGATCTGGTCTTTCCTGCTTGCTGTTTTTCTAAAAGTGTTTACAGCACTTTTTTACTTTATAACAAAAGTCTTGTGGGGATCCTGGGTAGCACCTGTTTTGGAGATAATACTCTTCTCCTGGCTTTTGGACTGGTTAAACAAAATACCATTTTTGAAAGCAGGGTTTAGAAAGCTCTCTGAAGTTTTTGCTTATCTGTTCGGATGGGTTGAAAAATCCATAGCCCAACTTTTGAAAAGACCACTGCGACGCTTTTTGAAATGGATGGTAAAAACAATGAAGATCGCTATTTATAAATTCATTGGCTATGAAAGAGTTTCTCTTTATCAACGTTTACAAGAGAGTAGAAAACTACATTTAAATGCTTATGAAGTAGTCAAATTAAAACGTCGATCCAGAGAGAAACAAAAAGAGTATAGTTCTGCCTGGCAAGTCTTAAAAGAGAAAAGGGAGAGACGTATACCGCTGCGTAAGATCAGAATCTAGTACGATCGGTTTTTCATAGCCTGATGAGCTTCTCTGTCTAAAGTTTTGGCTTTCATATCGGCACGTTTGTCATGAAGCTTTTTACCTTTGGCGATGGCAATACTTACCTTGGCAAGATTGCGTTCATTGAAGTAGATCATCAATGGTACAATGGTCAAGCCGTCTTTATGTACTTTGGTATAGAGTTTTTCCAACTGTTTTTTATGTAAAAGCAGTTTTCGCGGTGTTCGGGTGTCGGGTACATAGTTTCTGTTGGTGGTTTCCAGGTGGGCAATGTGTGCATTCATAATGTACAGTTCACCCTGAATGAAACGGCAGAAAGCATCGGAGAGATTGGCTCTTTTGGCACGCAGTGCTTTGACCTCGGCACCGGCAAGCACCATGCCCGCTTCAAACTTTTCAAGTATTTCATAATCGTGTCTGGCTTTTTTATTTTGTGCAACGATATTGATGGCCAAAACAATCCTTTTTTGATGCCATTATAGCATAGAAGAAAATGTTTACGATACCTTTAAAGTCAATTTACAGTAAGATAAAGAAGAATGTCTATATAAAAGGAGATAGAGAAATGAAATATTTTGTAATGTGTATAGTATTGGTGACATCACTCTTTTCAGCAGATGAAAAAGGAAACGACACCATCCCACACCTGGCAGTCAAAAAAGTGAATGATACAAGACAGGAGGGTAAAACAACCAAGAAATATATCTTCC
>DQSX01000085.1 GCA_015663065.1 Sulfurovum sp. | reverse complement strand
TGCACATAGCCCCGACTACTCCAGTCGAAACCAAGTCACCCCCAATATTTTGGAAAGTGTGGGATTTTAACACTTTTGAAAAAATTTGTCAATAGTGTAAGAGTTTTCATAGAATATTGTACTATAATTGAAGCCTTTAAAAAAGATCAGTAAAACAAGGGTTAAAGAGTGTGCAAGTGTTAAAAATGGTATTGGGTATGTTGTTAAGTGTACTTCTTTTTGCAGAAGAGAAGCCTGCAGAATCTCAGAAATCTGAAAAACGTAGTATTCTCAGTTCTATGAAAGAGTCCTATTATATCCTTCCTCAAGAGGTTGATACCCTTGAGAGTAACACTATAGCACTTTTGAATGGTGAGTCAAAAACAAAACTTGATCCCTCTTACAGTGAGGCAAGATTTGAGATCAATTATCTCTTTTAAGGTGTATGGATGATACGTAATATACTTTTATTTCTACTGTTCAGTACTTACGCTTTTTCGGGTACCATACGTATTGCAGTTGCTGCAAATGTCAGTTATGCTATAGAAGATATCAAAGATGCTTTTGCCAAAAAACATCCGGACACAAAAGTACAAGTCATCCTTGGAAGTTCAGGAAAACTGACCGCACAAATAAAAAATGCTGCACCTTACGATCTGTTTATGTCCGCAAATATGAAATATCCGGAAGCTTTGTATGCAGATAAAATGGCTCTAACAAAACCTGTGGTCTATGCAAAAGGAACTTTGGCGTACCTATCAGTGAAATCTTATGATCTTTCAAAAGGCATAGACATTGTCAAAGATACAAAGATCAAGAAAATCGCAGTGGCCAACCCAAAAACAGCACCTTATGGTATAGCAGCAAAAGAGGCTTTGGAAAATGCAGGGCTTTATGATGCGGTGAAAAATAAATTTATATTTGGTGAATCAGTTTCTCAAACAGTTTCTTTTACGGTCACTGCGGCTGATCTTGGGTTTATTGCAAAGTCTTCACTCTACAGTAAGCAGATGCAACAATACAAAGAGGGTAAACACTGGAGAGAGGTTGATCCAAAACTTTACACACCCATAGAACAGGGTATCGTCATACTCAAAAGAGGGGCAGGCAATGCTGAAGTGAAAGCATTTTATGATTTTATGTTAAGTGATGAAGCCAAAAATATTTTACTGAAATTCGGATACCGGTTGCCATGAGTATTTTGAAAGCAAGCATTGAGAAAATAGACTGTGTTGAGACTTTAAACATTGTGACTTTTGTCTGTGCAGGACAAAAGCTTCAAATGGTAAGTTTGGAGTTGCCTACTGATATACAGGTGGGAAAAAAAGTAAAACTTATCTGTAAACCCACTGCTGTAGCTTTGGCAAAACCGACAGGAGATCTGGAAAGCTTTTGTGCAATGCTGAGTTATTCCAACCAGCTCAGGGTAGAGGTAGATACTGTAGAGAAAGGGCAATTACTTAGCACTATCCTCTTGACACTTGGAGCATTTTCGCTTGAATCCCTTACAAGTACAGAGGCAGTGGAAAGATTGGAGCTACAAAAAGGAGATGCAGTGATCGCGCTGATCAAAGCCAATGAACTTTCCATTTTGGAGCTGTTGGATGATTGAGACTTTAAAAGCCATGGAGTTCACACCCTTTCTGCTCTCATTTAAACTGGCATTCATCACGACGGTCATACTGTTTATCATCAGTCTGCCACTCGCCTGGTACCTTTCTCAGACACGCTCTAAAATGAAACCGCTTATTGAAGCAGTGACAGCCCTTCCCATAGTCCTGCCTCCTTCTGTTTTGGGTTTCTACATACTGTGGTCACTCTCTCAGAATTCTCCTTTGGGGGCTTTTTTTGAAGAGACCTTTGGGGTACAGCTTGCTTTTTCATTTACCGGTCTTGTAGTTGCAAGCTGTTTTTATTCACTGCCATTTATGGTGCAACCACTGCAAAGCGGCTTTGAATCTCTCAATAAACATATGCTTGAAGCCTCGTATATTTCGGGAAAAAGTAAAGTAAGCACCATTCTAAAGGTCGCACTCCCTAACATGAAACCGGCACTTTTAACAGCCCTATCGTAACCTTTGCCCATACGGTGGGGGAGTTTGGTGTGGTATTGATGGTGGGAGGGAGCATCCCAGGTGAGACCAAAGTAGCTTCTGTGGCTATATATGAAATGGTGGAGATCATGGATTACTCCTCTGCACATATATACAGTTTACTGATGCTTCTGCTCTCTTTTACGGTACTGCTTACGGTGTATATATTTAACCACAAATACAAAATGAAGATAGGACTCAGATGATAAAGTTTGAACTCTCTAAAATGCTTCAGGGTGCCAAGGGAGAGATGGTACTTTCTGTCGATCTTGAGATAAAAGAGGGTGAGTTTCTGGCACTCTCTGGGGTAAGCGGAAGTGGAAAAACCACACTTCTTAGAATAGTGGCAGGATTGGAAAAAGCAAAGGGTACTATAAGTGTGGGAGATGAGGTTTGGCAGGACGCAGCATTTTCTCTTCCTCCCCAAAAGCGTAAAATAGGGTATGTGTTTCAGGACTATGCACTCTTCCCCAATATGACAGTGTTAGAGAATCTACTTTTTGTAAATAAAGATTTGGTTTTAGCCGAGCGTTTACTTGAACTGACAGAATTAAGAGATATGAAAGAACGACTGCCAAACAGTTTAAGTGGGGGACAGCAGCAGCGTGTCTCTATGTGTCGTGCTATGATGAATAGACCAAAACTGCTTTTGATGGATGAACCACTCTCTGCCCTTGACCCGAAAATGCGTACCAAACTGCAAGATGAAATACTCAAACTGCATAAAGAGTTTGGTACCACGACCATTATGGTAAGCCATGATCCTTCGGAGATGTACCGCTTGGCCTCACGTGTAGTGGTCTTGGAAGAGGGGAAGATCATCTCAGACGGGAACCCAAAAGAGGTACTGCTCAAAACACAGGGGTCACAGAAATTCTCGTTTGAAGGTGAGTTACTGGACATTACAAAAGTAGATGTGATCTGTGTGGCTATCGTCTCCATAGGGCAACAGCTTGTTGAAGTGGTTGTCTCTTCGCAAGAGGCTGAAAATTTGAAGATCGGGCAGAAGGTGACTGTGAGTACCAAAGCCTTTGCACCGATGATCGTATAGCTATAAACTACTGATCAACTGTGCAGCTGTCCCCGCTTTTTCATTTTTAGGCTGATAGAGATAGTTGTTTAATTTTTCTATTTGATAAGGGGTCAGACCCGTAAACGAGTCATTGCTTTGCAACAAATTATTTGAGCCCAGAGCCCTTTCAAACTCCTCTTTTGCTGACTGTTTGGCTTTAAACAGTGCCATCTGTACGCGTGAGTAAAAATTTGTAGCACCCTCTCCGGAAGTCTCTATGCTGAGAAAGTTTGCTTCAGGGTATCTGCTTGTTACCAGTGACTGTACCCCGTCAGAGACTGCTGACGAGGGCATACAGCCAAAAGGTTTAATGGAGATCACCAGATGGGAAAGGTTATGTTTGACGCTTTCGATGAGGTGTGCCACTTCCAAATGTCCCTCTCCTCCACTGCAGTCGAGTGTATAATACTCTTTTGCCAGCACTGCCAGTTTTTTCATGTCCGGGATCTCATAATCATGCAGACCAATGGCTTTGGCATAGAGCGAAAAGTGGGTTTTTACAGCAGCTTTACCGGCTTTTATGAGTAGACGTGTTTTTACGGAAGAGAAGTCGATCTTTTTCTGATCTTCAATGGCCAGTTGTTCTTTTTTGTTGAGTGCCTGCTCTGCTTCCCAAATACTTAATAATAAACGGTTGACTATGGGTTGAGGAATGCACTCAGCTCCTTCAGCTTCCAGAAATCTATGTAAGTTATAGTTTCCGTCTCCTTCTGTCATGGCTGCCCAGAACTCTCCCATGACCATGACTTTTGCTTTGGGCTGAAGACGGTTCAGTTTTATTTTTTCTAGCACTTTTCGACATTCCCACATGGCTTTTATGAGACTTTTGTGTTCCAAGAAGGCAGAAGAGACGATCTCTTTACAACTCTCTATGGCTTTGTCTACCGCTCCTTTTTCTGCCTCATAGGGACGCATTTTATAGGTAAGCAGATTGATGATGTCACCGATGATCACTGCTTTGATGAGGGTAATGAAAAATTTTGGGGTAAAATTCAAGATCTCTTCATCTATATCATCCCCCTGAAAGATCCCTTTGTCATGTTCAAAACTTGTCAGTCTGAAACCTTCAAACCCGGCATCACGCAGTGCTTTTTTATACTCCGTAATGTACATACCAAAACGGCAGGGACCACAGCCTCCCGCAGTGATGTAGACATATTTTTGAACGATCTCTTCTTCCGATAATCCACTTTCATCACGTAGGTTTTGCAGATATTTCACAAGATTTCCCACGGTAAAGTAGGTAGGGTTACACTGCCCTCTGTTTCCAAACGCTTTTCCCGTTTGGTAAGATTCAAAGGTGGGGTTTGGTAAAGCAATAAAGTGTATGTCCATCGAATTGAGTGCTGCTTCTACAAGTTTGTCCTGAAGCAGTGTTAATCCGCCTGAGAGGAAGATAGTTTCCTCTTTAGGTGCATACTCTATGGGTTTTGAGGGGATGTCTCTCCATTGGGCTGCTTCTTTATTGATGAAGTTTAAGTCACCGTTTTTGTCGGTCATCTTTATGGAATTACAGGAAATACTCATATGCTTACCTTTTCTTTGGTGGATAAGTCCACCCTACGCGATTTTTTTAGTGTTTGCTTATACTGTTCAAGTGTATAGGCAAAAGTCTTCACACGAATTTTAATGGAGCCGCCAGGTTTATTTGCATCAATATCATGCAGGGTTAAATGCGGTGTTCTTGAAGCACCTAAAATTTTATCGATGATGGCATAAGTGGGGGCATCGTGTCCACACTTAAAAGAGCTCAGATCAAGTACGGCTACATTGGGGTGTCGTGCTGCAAATTTAGCTGCCCAGACTTTTTGTGCAGAATTGGTAGAGAAGTTTTCAAGCCAGACATCACGTATGTCGTAGGGAGATTCGATGATACCGGCATTTACATCTTCTGCAAAATACGCCATCAGATAGTCTGAGTCTTTGGGGATGGCACGCATGGAGAGTGTTTTAAAACCAAGTGACTGGAACTCATCGAGCACTTCATGGTTTAGTCCGGGGTCAGAGTGATAAGGACGTCCAAGAAGAAGTATAAGTACTTCATCCCTCTTTACTGCCTCATCAAGCAGTTTACGCCCCTCTTGCATGATCGTTCTGTCATTTTCATCCAGTGCCTTCCATGCCTGTGCTACTGCCCAGGTGTTTTCATCTTCCGTGATCTGTAAATGTTCTCCCCAGGTGGCATAGAGCTGTTTTTCAAGCAGTTTTTTATTGTCAAAGTTAAGCGCTTCATCCACATAATGGATGCCTCTCTCTCCAAAAAGGTTTTTCTCTTTGGTGAAAGCAGACCAAACCACTTTAGGGGTACCTGAAACAATAGGGCAGGAGGTCTGTCCCATAGTATGTTTCACATAACCCGGAAGTTCTGTCACTGCAGGGAACCACATAAAGTCAAAATTCTTCTTTTTGAACTTTTTGTCATACATGAGTGCATAGACGTGAGATTGTGCCACTTTTGCAGGGTAGCAGGAGTCTACAGAACCATATTTTGCCCCTTCAAGATACATATCTTCATTGGAGAATCCTGAAAACTGGATGTTGAGTGCTGGGATATCCAGTGCTTCGAGATAGGTTCTTAAAAAAGGTGCCAAAGAGTATACATTGAGTACTTTGGGAATGGCAATATGAAGATTTTTTCTGTAATGTATGGCTTCTTGGGAACTGACTTCGAAATTTCGTGAAATCTCTTTTCTGAGTGTAGGACCCCAGCCTCCCATTGTGACTTTGACCTGCTGCTCTTGAATGATTGTGGAGTGGTCTGGTTTTGTATCCAGATCGTACGTAGGCGCAAAGAGAGCACTTGACTCTTTTTTTACCAAATTCGGTACACTCTCCTGTAAACCTTTACGTTCATTTTTCAACGCTTTAAAGGCATCAACAGACTCAACCGTGCCATCTTCACAGGCAAAACCTGCAATGTAGCGTACAGTGTCCGAAGAGGGTGTTTGCGTGTCAATGAAGGTACGCGAACAGTTAATGCTGCAGAAATGACAACGTGTACTTTCGTCAGTTTTGGATCTGTAGGTCATTTGCAGGGCTTCTTCCAGACCTACAAAAGTGGCAAAGCCTTTTTGTTTGACCACATGTAAAGCTTCAAGTGCCGCACCGTAAGCACCTGCTTCACCCGGATGAGGGTGTACATCTACCCTGGCAGAGGGTACTTTCTCTTTAATGTAATCTACTTGTGCCTTGAGTGCTGCCTGATTATATTGTGTACCGCCCTGAAGTACAAAATGGTCTCCAAAGGCAGCAAGATTGGGTGCCTGAACGACATATTGCCAGACATTTTTAGGCAGGACTTTGGAGATGCCGGCAAAGAGTTCCTCTTTGGTATAACCCTCTTTTTGGAAATTGACCCTGTCTGTGTCCAAAAATACAGCACACCCATAGTTGAACATCGGTGCCTGTTTGGCCCTAAAAGCCACATCTGCAAACTCCTCAACCTTTACACCAAACTGTTTTGCCATGGATTGAAGCAGGGTACCGTTCCCTGCGGAACACTGGTTGGAGAGACGGAAATTTTTCATCATACCGTTTTCCATAAAAAGCACTTTGATATCCTGACCGCCTATGTCACAAATGACGTTGATACTTTCTCCAAAAGCTTGTTGTGCAGACTTCATATGAGCAATGGTTTCGATGATGTTGGCATCGGCTTTTAAAGCACCTCCCAAGACATCTGCGGCATACCCGGTTACTCCTAAACCTTTGACATCATAAAAGTCATGTGGATCTTCTGCTTTGATCTTTTGCAGAAGATCCAAAGTGTCTTCTATGGGGTTTCCTTTGGAGAGTTGATAGACTTTTAAAAGTAAGGCACCTGCTTCATCGACCAATACCGCTTTGGAAGAGGTGGAGCCTCCGTCAATGCCAAGATAGCAGGGGGTCTTTTTTTTCAATACGGGCGGAGTGAACGCTTTAATGGTGTAGGCCTGTTTAAACGCTTCCAATTCCTCTTTGCTTGAAACCAAAGGAGTGTCATTGTTCTCATTATGGCTTGTACCGCCTGTGTCGACCAGTGTTTTAAGTTGGATCAGCCCTGCAAAAGATTTGTCATGATTGGCTTCCCCTTCTCCAAAGATCACCGCACCCAAAGCCGCATAATACTGGGCATTGTCAGGTACCACAATAAGTTCATCTATCTTCTCTTTGTCATAGACTATACCACGTTCATCCCAGAGTTCCGCAATGCGCATACGCCAGCACTCCTGTAAAAAAGGCAGATAGGTGTTGGGACCTCCGAGCAACAGTACATTGGGCATGAGTGTGTTTCCGCGTGTGAGTACGGTCAGATTTTGCATGACAATGGCATCTGCAAGAGAGTTCATAATTTCCTCAGAAGGGACAGAAGTTTTTACAAGGTTCACAATGTCGGTCTCTGCAAAGACACCGCATTTGGCTGCCACATGGTGCAGTTTGTCTGTTTGGAAAGTGAGTTTCTGAACGTCACTGTTCTCCATACCGACTTTCATAGTACATTTTTCTATGGTGGCACCCGTCCCTGAAGCACATTTGTCATTCATAGAAGTGAGTACGGTTTTTTTACCGTCTTTTCCCACTTTAAAGTGGATGATCTTTGCATCCTGTCCACCGAGTTCAACGACTGCATGTACATCAGGATGCAGATTTTCCACAGCCAATACCACAGCATTCACTTCCTGAACAAAACGTGCATTGAGTGTAGGAGCAATGCGTGAGGCTCCCGAACCGGTAATGTAGACTTTGTCTATGTTGTCATATTCATTTTTATGGGTTTGTGAGAGGGTTTCCAATAGTTTTAGAAGTGTTGGGGCTTGTTTGGTATCGTGTGGCGTGTAGGCTTTGGCAACGATGTTGAAACTTGGATCGCATAAGACGTATTTGACAGTGGTGGAACCGATGTCTATGCCTAGTGCGTA
>DQSX01000055.1 GCA_015663065.1 Sulfurovum sp. | reverse complement strand
TATCTTCTGCTTTTTTTCTTCATCAGAGTGAAAAACTGTAAAGAGCATACGGAACATATAGAATGCTGTCAGTCCTGCTGTCAGTGTTCCTACTCCCCATAGTACATAGTGTTCTGTTGCAAAGGCTGTGACCAAGATGGCATCTTTGGAGAAGAAACCTGCAAAAGGAGGTATGCCGGAGATGGCAAGTGTGGCAATGAACATTGTGATGTAAACAAGTTTCAAATGTTTTTTCAAACCACCCATTTTAAAGATATTCTGCTCATGATGAAGGGCAATGATGACCGCCCCTGCTCCCATGAAAAGCAGTGCTTTAAAGAAAGCGTGTGTAAAGACATGGAAAATACCCGCAGAGTAAGCACCCAGACCCACTGCCATGAACATGTATCCTAACTGACTCATGGTTGAGTAAGCCAGGATCTTCTTAATGTCACTCTGGTATGAGGCGATGATAGCAGCAAAGAGTGCAGAAACTGCACCGATACTTGCAATGAAAAGTCCTACTTCAGGGACTTTTACATAGAGGAAGCTGTATCTCGCAACCATATAAACCCCTGCGGTAACCATGGTCGCGGCATGTATAAGTGCCGATACAGGTGTCGGTCCTGCCATGGCATCAGGCAGCCAGACATAGAGTGGTATCTGTGCAGATTTACCCATGGCACCTACAAAGAGAAGAAAACCGATGAGTGTTAATATTTCAGGACTGACAGTATCAATATTTGCTTCAATAGCTTCAAAGGTAAATCCATTGGAACCTAAAGCAACAAAAAGAAGCGAAATGGCCATGATAAAGCCAAAATCACCTACACGGTTCAGAATGAATGCCTTATTGGCAGCTTTGATATTGTCTGGGTCCTGATGGTAAAAACCAATAAGCAGATAAGAACTCAAACCTACCAGTTCCCAACCTACGAACATCATAATGGGACTGTCAGCCAGAACAAGAAGCAGCATAGAGCCCATGAAGAGGTTAAAATAGGCGAAGAATTTTCCATAGCCCTCCTCCTCTTTCATGTACCCTGCCGCATAAATATGGATCAGTGTACCGATGAAGGTAATGAAGGAGATCATGACCACAGAGAGTCTGTCAGCCATAAAGGCTATGGAGATATCCAGATCTCCGATTTTGATCCACTGTATGAGTGTGCCATGGATGGTATCGGAGCCATTCATGATCTGGTATGCCAGAATAAAAGAAAGCAAAGTCATCACAAGCGGTGTACCTACGCCCACAGCGGTAAAGAAAGCATAACGCTTTACATTGGTATTGTTCAAATAGACCAGAGCCATCAACAATGCAGAGAGAAAAGGCAGAACAACGATCCAACTAATCATTATAGACCCCTTCTCTTAGTTTATTGAAAGAATCAGCATTCAGTGTTCTGTGCGATCGGTAGAGATTAATGATCATCGCTAAGAAAACAGCGGCTTCTGCTGCGATCACACCGATCATAAGCAGTGCCATAACCGAACCGTCCGCCTGAGCGAGGACTTTGGAGAGTGTTGCAAGGACAAGAGAGATAGAACTTAACATCAATTCAATGGACATATAAAGTACAAAAAGGTTTTTTCTGCTTACAAGTCCTACCAAACCTATGCTGAACAGGATGGAAGCTAAAAGGTAAAATATATTTGGGGTCATGATTTTTTCCTTGCGATGACAATGGCACCAAGCATTGCAGCTAACAATAAGATGGAGAGTATTTCAAAAGGGAGCACCCATTTAGAGAACAGAACGCTACCAAGCACTTTTGAATCGATGGTAGCCATCTCTGAAAAATGTCTATCCATCGTTGTCAGTGTTTTGTAGAGTAACACTGTAAATGGTGCGACTGCTATGGTTGAGAAAATGATCCACTTGTATTTATGTGGTTCTTTCGGTAAATTCTCCTCTTTGGCATTGACCGTTAAGATCGTAAGCATAGATAAGACCACCACAGCCCCTACCGAGACCATGATCTGGGCCATGGCGAGGAATTGATTGTTGAGCATAGCAAATATCCCTGCCATACCTATCATTGTTACTAAAAAACCAAAAGCGGAAAAGACTGTCTGCTTATTGCTGATCATGGCAAAACTGCCACCTAGCATGAAAATTGCCAATATGGAAAATATACTAATCTCTAGCACAGGAATTCTCCTCTCCAAAAGCACCTTTATGTGATAAAAGCTGCTCTTTGTCCATTACAAAATCTTCTCTGCTGTTGCCTGTAAGTGAAAAGATACCCGTATCCATACGAATCGCATCACAGGGACAGGCTTCCACACAGTAACCGCAAAAGACACATTCAAGGGTATCGATGAAAAAACTTTTAGGCATCTTCTCGTCTTTCTCATCATCCCTCTCTATAGCTTCAATGAAGATACAGTTTGAAGGACAGGCTGTCGAACACATAAAACAGGCCACACAGGCTATAGAGTCATCTGATCTGTGTGTAAGCCTGTGCAAACCACGGTAGCGCTCTGTTATATCTCTCGGCTGCTCTTCAGGATATTCAAGCGTATCTACAGCATTGATATCTGTTACATTGTTAAAAAGGTGTTTAAAGGTAACCTTCACACCGTCATAAATAGCTGGTAAGAAAAGTTTATCTTTAAAACTATCCCCATGTCTCGGTATGACCGTTATATTTTCTTTCATTATGTCACTCCTACAACGATGATCGCTGTGATAAAGAGGTTTAAGAGGGAGAGCGGTAAAAGATATACCCATCCCAAATGCTGTACCTGGTCATATCTGAACCGTGGTACTGTCCACCTGATCAATATGAAAAAGATGTTAAAAAGCATCAATTTAACCACAAAGACCACGATCTGGAACAGCATAACTGTAATAGAATTTGCCAAAGCACTGTCTGCAAAGAACATCAGATAGAGTAAAATGACTTCAATAAGCACTGTCATGGAGATGAGTGCAATACTTAGCACTTTTGTCTCAAAATTCCTGCCACCATCAGTAGAGACTGTAGGACGTACGGTGTTGTTCTTTCGCATCCATTTAATGAGTAGAAAAACGATTACTGGAACAGACACCATCAAAGCGATGGCAAAAGTAGAAAAGTTTTGAAGCATCATCTCTGTACTTACCCATGGGATCTGATACCCACCGAAGATCATAGTAATGATGACCGCTGAAGCTGTATTCATGGCAACATATTCACCCATGAAATACATAGCGAATTTCATTGCCGTATGCTCTGTCATAAACCCGGCAACAATTTCACTCTCCCCCTCTGCTACCGTAAAGGGATTACGGTTCGTCTCTGCAAAAAGTGCAACGATCAGAATAATACTTGCCAGAGGCTGTACCAAAATCCCCCAGGCAGGTAGAAAACCAAAAAATGTACCGCTTTGCCACTGCACCATAGCATTAAAATCGATGGTATTGTAAGTGATGATGAAAGAGAGAATACTCAACCCCAAAGGAAGTTCATAAGAGATGACCATAGAACCTGCACGTGCCGCACCAAGCAGCGCATACTTGTTATGTGAGAGCCAACCGCCAAAAATGACACCCAGTACACCGATGGCGCCGATGGCCAAGTACCAGAAAACTCCATAATCAATAGGCAAAGCCTGTACCCTCAGTGCTTCACCATCTACAAGAATCGTGTCTGCAAAAGGTATGGCCATAAAAGCCAACAGTGCTGCAGAAAAAGTAATGACTGGTGCGAGCATAAAGAGCCAGCGGCCTGTTTTAATATGTGAAGGGTAATACTCCTCTTTTAAAAGCAGTTTCACTACATCTGCAAAAGACTGTACCACACCACCCAGACGAAAGCCAAAGACATTGGTACGGTTTGGTCCCAGTCTGTCCTGCACCAAAGAGGCGATACGTCTCTCCAGCCAAACAAGAACGGGAATGGTCAAGAGTGCCAGAAGTGCACCTAAGACAAAAGATACTATGGCAATAACTATAGATAAGGTACTCATAATGTTACCTTTTCAAGCCATTCGATCACCGTAGGAACAGGATTATTTTTATCTAAGGCTTTTTCACAGAACTGTACGATGCCATCTTCATTTTGCAAATGTCCTGAACTCTCTACATAGGAAGCAAGCGGTACAACAAAGGAAGTACCCTCTTTTTTATGGGTAAGCAGATCGATAGTAGCGTCTGCCTCAAAAGTTTGGGGATGGTTAAAGTTTATGAGCAATCCGGCTTTCTCCGGAAAACTTGTGTCAATGTTAAATGTTTCTATGCTTTTTGCATTGGCTGCTCTATTGGCTGACTTGAGAAAGTCATCTTTAAAACTCTCATCTATATAGTTATCGAGTGGTGCATGTACTTTGGCAGCTATTTTTTCTGAAAATGCCAAAATAGCTTCTATCTCTTCTGTATAGAGGTTTGCATCTATAACCACTGTAATATTGGCATGGTAGATCTGTATTAAACGTTTAAACTCTTCATGGGCTTCAGCTTCACTGATCTCTCTTTTATTTAACCAAATAATCTCTTGACGATTTTCCTGCTCTGCCTTGTAAGAGAGACGTCCTTCGTCACACATGAAAAAGCCATTGACTTCATCATTGCGTCTAGGTCGGAATCTATAAATCACATCATCCTGATACTTTAATTTGTTATGATCGATGTATATATTACAGCCTTTGGCACAACCGTGACAGACAGAATTTACCATTTGAAGAAACCAGACACGTTGCTGAAACCTGAAGTCTTTGGAGGTCAAAGCACCCACCGGACAAAGGTCAATCACATTCATAGCATAAGGGTCAGTCAGTTTTTTACCCGGCATCGTAGAGATACAGGCATGGTCCCCGCGGCCG
>DQSX01000021.1 GCA_015663065.1 Sulfurovum sp. | reverse complement strand
TCCATGAAATGTTCCCCTCTGTGTTTGTATGAGTTGAACTGGTCAAAGCTTGCTGCTGCCGGGGAGAGGAGGGCTATTGATTTTTGTGTATGTACAGCATCAATGGCTGCTATGGCTTTTTCCATGGTTTTTGATTCTACAGCATCAATGCCATACTGCTTTGCCAGGTCTAAAAGCCTCTTATTATTGGCACCAATAGTATATAATGTAAGGTTTAAGGGTTTCATCACTTCAAAAAGCGGGTTGAGGTCAACCCCTTTATCGTCTCCGCCGAGGATGAGGTGAATGTGTTGCCCCGCATAGCCTTTGACTGCCTGAAGTGTAGCATCCAGGTTGGTTGCTTTTGAGTCATTGACCCATAAACGTTCTTGAGAATCGTTAAACTCCTCCTGTCTGTGTGCATCACGCTTAAAGCTGTTGAGCAGTGTATAATCTGCTTCATCAAAAAGGACTTTTGTAATGGCAAGAGAGAGAAGGGCATCTTCTAAGAAAGCACCTTTGTAGTTGAGTTTGGAAGCATCCAGACCAAAGAACTCGCATAAAAATTCTTTAGAGTCATACTCTACCACATAGGCATCTGTCTTTGGCAGGTTCAGCCCTTTGGGAAGCAGTGCCAGTTCTCCCTCTTTCATAGTAAGCAGCGGTTTGAGTTTGTCCGCTTCATACTGTTCGGGAGTGATGTGCCAGTCCAAGTGATCCGGAGTAATAGGCAAGAGCAGATAAATATCCGGAGATGCTATATTTGTATGGTGCAGTGTAAAGGAACTTGACTCCAAAACCCAGATGGGTGCTTCGGTGTCAAGCTCTGCCAGCGGTGTGCCGATGTTCCCTCCTGAGACAGCACCTTTTTTCTCCAAAAGATGTGTCAGCATCTGTGTGGTGGTTGTTTTCCCGTTGGTCCCGGAGATCCAGATGGAAAAGGGCATGGCTTCGGCAAAATAGTCATATTCGCTCAAGAGGTGTTTTGCTTTTTGAATGAGTGGGTGGGAAGGTTTTAAACTGGGTGTGGTGACTTCCATATTACTCTTATCAGGATCGAACAGTGCAGAAGGCAGAATGTGGTTTCCCTCTTCATCCGTGTAGGCTTCTTCTGTCCTGTCATCAAAAAAAGTGCAGCCGCCACCCAGTTTTTTGGCAATGGCTTTGGTGGTCAGTCCGTATCCGAAGAGTGTAGGCTTCATCATCTTCTATCTGATCTTGAAGGTAATGAGTGCAAGGACATTGGTAATGAAAGAGATCATCCAGAAACGCACGATGATCTTGTTCTCTGCCCACTCTTTGAGTTCGAAATGGTGGTGTATCGGTGCCATGCGAAAAATACGTTTTTTCCGCAACTTATAGGAGCCGACCTGCAGGATGACCGAAACTGTTTCCATGACAAAAATGAAACCTATGAGAAGAAGAAGGAATTCACTTTTTCCCAAAATGGCAAGGTAGGCAAGGAAACCGCCAATGGCAAGGCTTCCTGTATCTCCCATGAATATCTCTGCGGGGTAACAGTTGTACCATAAGAAGCCCATGAGTGCGCCGCCCAGGGCAAAGGCAAGTACTACCAGCTCTCCCACACCTTTGATGTTCGGTACAAGAAGGTAAGCGGAGAAGATGGCATGACCCGTGACATAGACAATAGCACCCAAAGAGAAGAGTGCAATGATGGAGGGCACGGTCGCCAAACCGTCCAGACCATCAGTGAGGTTCACGGCATTGGTTGTTGCCAGGAAGATCAAGACCCAGAACGGGATGGCAAAATAACCCATGTCAAAAAGTGGTTTTTTTACAAAAGGCACATAGAGTTCCGTAGGAAAGCCGACATAGACCAGCAGTCCCGTTGCCATGACTGCAACGATGACCTGCAGTGCCATTTTCCCTCTTGGCGTCAGTCCTTCAAGATTGTCCCCTGAGAGGATCTTCCCGATATCATCTTTAAACCCTACCAGACCAAAACCGACCAGGGTAATAAGCCCTCCCCAGACAAAAGGGTTTGCCAGATCTATGACGATAAAAGCGGCAAGTACTGTAGCGGCAAGAAAGACCGCTCCACCCATAGTGGGTGTTTTTCCTTTGCTCTCATGAGCAGCAACATATTTGCTGATAGGCTGGTTGGCATTTTTTGAAATGGCCCATGTCAGGTATTTTGGCATTAGGATCAGTACGAGTAAAAAAGCCAATAGAAAAGCAAGTCCGGCACGTACGGAGATATAACTAAAAAGGTTCATATGGAGTAGGTTGCTAAGTTCATATAACATAGAAATCTTTCTAATTTGATTTAAAGAGTATTCTACTATTATTTCATTAAAATATACGAAAAGGTTCATCATGAGCATACAAAAAACGATTTTGATCATTACTGATGGTATTGGATGTAAGCCGGACAGTAGCTGCAATGCCTTTAAAGATGCAAAAAAACCGACCTATGATGCGCTGTTTGAAACTGCACCAAGAACGTTGATCTCTACACACGGTTTGAGTGTCGGGCTTCCCGAAGGTCAGATGGGAAATTCGGAAGTAGGACATATGACCATCGGGTCTGGGCGCATACTCTATCAGGATCTTGTCAAGATTTCTCTTGCCCTGAAAGATGGCAGCATCAATGAGAATGCTGTCTTTACGCAGGTTTTACAGAAGAGTGAACGTCTGCACCTTGTTGGACTTTTGTCTGATGGCGGGGTGCA
This sequence comes from Sulfurovum sp., assembly GCA_015663065.1. Lineage (GTDB taxonomy): Bacteria > Campylobacterota > Campylobacteria > Campylobacterales > Sulfurovaceae > Sulfurovum. The sequence goes on along the minus strand of DQSX01000021.1, from coordinate 6,573 downwards.
TTCGCATATTGAGCATATCATCGGGTTTGCAAAACTGGCAAAACAGAGAGGCAAAAAAGTTTTTTTGCATTTGATCACAGATGGCAGAGATGTAAGTCCAACGTCTGCCAAAACCTATATTGAGCAGATCGAGAATATCTGTGATGAAGATATATCTATTGCAACAATAGGTGGACGTTTCTATACTATGGACAGAGACAATCGCTGGGAGAGAGTGGAAAAAGGCTACAGGGCCATTGCTGAAGCTAAACCCTCAACCCCATTGTCTGCCCACGCATATATAGATGCCTCTTATACTAAAAACGAGACAGATGAATTCATAGAACCTGTGGCATTGAACGGTTATAAAGGGATGAATGAGGGGGATGCGGTCATTGTTGCCAATTTCCGTTCTGACAGGGTAAGGGAGATCACTACGGTGCTTGGCAGTGAAGACTTTTCTGCATTTGAGAGAAAGTTCATACCATTGCATATAGCTACTATGACGCAATATGATGCCTCTTTCTCTTTTCCTGTCATCTTTCCAAAAGAGGCACCGAAAAATACTCTGGCAGAAGTGATATCTGCAAAAGGACTTAGACAGTTGCATACGGCAGAGACAGAAAAATATGCCCATGTGACATTTTTTATGAATGGGGGTATTGAAGCACCTATGGTCGGTGAGAGCAGGGTGCTGATCCCCTCTCCGAATGTGAAAACCTACGATATGAAGCCTGAAATGTCTGCCCCGGAAGTGGGAGATGCTGTACGTAAGGCAATGGATGAAGCGTATGATTTTATTGTGGTGAATTTTGCCAATGGTGACATGGTAGGGCATACAGGAAATTATGATGCTGCATGTCTGGCGGTCTCTGCAGTGGACAAAGAGTTGGGAACTATCATCCAGAAAGCAAAAGAGAATGACTATGCACTGGTGCTTACCTCTGATCATGGTAACTGTGAAGAGATGTGTGATGCTGAAGGGCATGTACTCACCAACCATACGGTTGGAGAAGTCTGGTGTTTTGTCCTGGCAGAAGGTGTCACAAAACTGAAAGAGGGTTGTGGTCTGAACAATGTAGCGCCAACGGTACTTAAACTTTTGGGACTTGAAATACCTCAAGAGATGGATGAAGCGATCATTTAGTAATTTTTTTTACATTGTGGTACAATAGAGTCTAAAATATATTTGAAAATAGGTGGTTAGTATGGAAAACACACTAAAAGAATCTGTGGGCACGCTCCTGGCACATATTATAAAAATAGACAAGAGAGATGTAGAAAAAGAAGCACCGCTCTTTTGTGAGATCATGGGACAGAACTTTGACTGTAACCCGGATGAAGCTGAAACATTTCTCTATGCCATGATGAATAAAGAGTATGACCTTGACAAGCATGTGGCTATTATCAATGATGCTCTTTGTGAGGACAAACTCTCAAAATTCCATCTTCTGGAGCAGTTAAATCATATTATCTACTCCGATACGATCAGTGAAGAGGATTATAAAGTTTTTGAAGATATCAAGCAAAGACTTTTTGAGTGTTAAAACAATAAGAAAAAATAAAAAGGGTAAGAATGAAATTTACAGGGACAAATGTGCTGGTCACAGGTGCAAGCAGAGGTATCGGTGCGCAGATCGCCAAAACATTGGCAGAGATGGGACTGAAAGTATGGGTAAATTACAGAAGCGGTGAAGCAGAAGCCGCTGCAGTCAAAGCAGAGATAGAAGCTGCCGGCGGAAAAGCAGAGACCATTGGTTTTGATGTGAGTGACGAAGAGGCGTTTGTATCGGCGATCAAGTCGATTGCGGAAGCGGATGGTACCCTTGCTTACCTGGTAAACAATGCCGGGATCACCAATGACAAGCTGGCTATGCGTATGAAAACAGATGACTTTATGTCTGTGATCGATGCGAATCTTAAATCAACGTTCATTGGCTGTCGTGAAGCGCTAAAAGTGATGGGTAAAAAACGTTTTGGTTCTGTGGTGAACATCGCATCGATCGTGGGTGAAACAGGTAATGCAGGACAGACCAACTATGCTGCTTCCAAAGGCGGTACTATTGCTATGACCAAAAGTTTTGCTATGGAGGCAGCACCCAGAAGCATACGTTTCAATACGATCACACCGGGCTTTATAGCAACAGAGATGACGGCTGTGCTTAAAGATGAGGTGAAAGATGCCTTTACTGCCAAAATACCTTTAGGTCGATTTGGTGAACCGCAAGAGGTAGCTGAAGCTGTCGCTTTTTTACTCTCTGACCACGCTTCTTACATTACAGGCGAAACACTTAAAGTCAACGGCGGGATGTTTATGTAATTTCCTTTATGGAAATTGCATACAGAAAGAGATATCTTGTCAGTAAAAATTTTACTTCTTGAAGACGACAAACTTTTTAACGAAACCCTTCAGGACTTTTTGGAAGAAGAGGATTTTTCGGTCGACACAGCGCTGGACCCCTATTCGGCACTTGAATTAAGCTATTACAGCAATTATGACCTCTATCTTTTTGATGTTAATCTTCCTTATGAGAACGGGTTTGATCTGCTTTTTAAGCTTCGCCAAAGCGGTGATGTAACACCTACGATCTTTTTAACATCAAGGGATGATAAATCATCATTGACCCAGGGCTTTGAGACAGGGGCAGATGACTATATGAAAAAGCCGATCGATCTTGATGAGCTTCTGCTTCGTATTCAGGCCTTGCTTCGCAGACAGGTGCGTAAAGAGAGAATAACTGTTGGTGAGTATGCCCTTGACATGCTTGGCAAGACACTGTTCCATCATAATGAAGAGATCGATGTAAGTAAAAAAGCTGTAGAGCTTTTGGTTCTGCTTGTCCAGGCAAATGGTGAAGTGGTCTCCTCTGAAATGATAAAGAACAGACTCTGGGCTGCAGGTCAGCATGCAAGTGACGGAGCACTGCGGGTATACATTACGCAGCTTAAAAAATATTTTTCAGACAAGATCGTCAATGTCCGGGGTGTAGGCTACAGATGGATAGCGTAAAAAAAAGAACACTTTTTGCTACCTTGGGGTATTTCTCTTCTGTGGCGATTCTTTTAAGTTTTGTCTACTGGTTTTTAAAAAATGAAGGTTTTTCAGAAAGCAATTATCTGATCGCCTCTCTGCTGGTACTTTTTTTGGCAACAGGGTGGGGATACATTATCGCCGCACATCTACTTGCCCCAAAAGTGGAGCAGGATGCCAATCTTTCACAGCTTAGTGCAGAGATCATGCATGAACTGAACATTCCCCTTTCTACTATTAAAGCAAATGTCACACTGCTTGAAAAACGTATGGATGATGAAAAGGGTCTAAAACGGTTAAAACGTATAGACGATGCTTCAAAAAGGCTTGAAAGACTCTATGCAGAACTGGTATACAGTATTAAGAAAGAGATACATCCTGTGCAAAAAGAATCTTTTTCACTTTTGGCACTGCTTGAAGAGCGTATTGAAGTCTTTAAAAGTTTTGAGAGGAACCGTTTTCACTTGAAAGTGGATGAGTCAACCCTCTATGCAGATAAGATAGGCTTTGAAAAAACAATAGACAACCTGCTCATGAATGCCATGAAATATTCTTCTAAAGATGCCCCTGTGATCATCACTTTAAACAATGCTGTGCTTAGCATTAAAGATGAAGGTATCGGTATGGATGAGACAGAGTTGCTTAAAGTGTATGAGCGCTATTATCAGGTAGATAAACATAAAGAAGGCAAAGGCATAGGTTTGGCACTTGTTAAAACCTATTGTGATGATGAAAAGATCGATATAAAAATTGAATCAGAAAAAAATGCTGGAACTTCCATATATTTAAACTTGTCAAATGTTGCCCAATTGTTAAATTAGTGTTAAATTATTGATACAAATCAAGTATATCCCCCGTATTATTTAGTTATAATTGAGAGTGTTTGATGATAATAATAAGTTTAAATTATTATTTATGGCATTAAACGAGCGTGGATCTAAGGTAAAAGTTTTTCCTAAGATCGGTTCTAAAATTTTTGGAGGAGAGAAAATGAATTACAAGTTAAATAAACTTTCATCTCTTGTTCTGGGTTCTGCAATAGCTGCTTCAACAGCTTTTGGTGCAGGTGCTTTGGAAAAAGTGATGAAAGAGAGAGGCTTGACAGAGACAGATGTTATCCGTGCAGCCAAGACATACAACCCGAGTGGGGGTAGAAATGAATTTATCGTATTCAGTTCTGGTGGTCAGTCCGGACAGGTGATCGTATATGGTGTTCCATCTATGAGAATTCTAAAGTACATCGCTGTATTTACACCGGAGCCTTGGCAAGGGTACGGGTATGATGAGGATTCACTCAAAATACTCAGACAAGGTAACATCAGAGGGAAAGAGATCAACTGGGGAGATACACACCACCCGGGACTTTCTGAAAAAGATGGTAAATATGATGGTAAATGGTTAGCGATCAATGATAAAGCAAACCCAAGAGTTGCTATTATTGACCTCGAAGACTTTGAAACGAAACAAATTGTTGTTAACCCGGTATTCAAATCTGAGCATGGTGGAGCATTCTTTACCCCAAACTCTGAATATATCATTGAAGCATGTCAATATGCTGCACCGCTTGACAATGAATATCATCCAATAGAAGAGTATAAAGAGACATATCGTGGTGGTGCTACCTTATGGAAATTTGATCCTAAGATCGGTCGCATAGATGAAAAAGCTTCATTTACGATTGAAATGCCACCATATATGCAGGATCTTTCAGATGCAGGTAAAGGTGCTTCATACGGTTGGGGATTCACAAACTCATTTAACTCTGAAATGTATACAGGGGGAATTGAAGTTGGTATGCCACCAAATGAAGCAGGTATGAGTAGAAATGATACTGACTTTATGCATGTGTATAACTGGAAAAAGTTGGCTGAAGTAGCCAAAGATGACAAAAATGTGAAAATTATAAATGGACACAGAGTTATCCCTATGGAAGTAGCTGTTGCAAATGATGCACTTTTCCTTATTCCGGAGCCAAAGTCACCTCACGGTGTTGATGTATCTCCGGATGGTGAGTATATTACTGTTTGTGGTAAGCTAGATACACATGCTTCTGTTTATAAATGGAGCAAGATCAAAAAACTTATTGCTGATAAGAAGTATGCAGGGAAAGATCCTTACGGTATACCTATTCTTGATATGAAAGAGTCTTTACATGGTCAAGTTGAATTGGGTCTCGGGCCATTGCATAACCAGTACTCAAATGTAGACGGTGAAATTTATACTTCTCTTTATGTTGACTCTCAAGTTGTAAAGTGGAACTATAAGACACTTAAAGTGATGGATAAAGTGAATGTTCACTATAACATCGGTCACCTTTGTGGAATGGAAGGTAAATCAGCAGATCCTCAAGGTAAATATATTATTGCTTTGAATAAGTTGACTATTGACAGATTTGATGCTGTTGGTCCATTGCATCCGCAAAACCACCAGTTGATCGATATCTCTGGTAAAAAAATGGATCTTCTTGTCGATATGCCTCTACCGTTGGGTGAACCTCACCAGGCAGTTGCGATCAGAGCTGAGAAGTTACATCCGCATGTAAGATATCCTATGGGTACGAACTCTAAAACCGGTGAAATCCATGTTGGTAAAACACTTGCAGGTCAAGAGAAGATCGTAAGAGAAGGTAACAAAGTAACTGTCTATGCTACTATGGTAAGATCTCACATTAACCCTGAGAGAATTACTGTGAACAAGGGTGATGAAGTAACAATCTACTTGACAAACCTAGAAAGAGCACAGGATGAGACGCACGGATTTACAGTAGACAACTATAATATCCACGCTTCTTTGGAGCCGGGTGAAACTGCAGAAGTGAAATTTACAGCGGATTTAGAGGGTGTATTCCCTTACTACTGTACAGAGTTCTGTTCTGCACTACACTTGGAAATGATGGGTTATCTTATGGTGAAAGATCCGAATAAGAAGTATGTCTCTGCACAGAAACTTAAAATGGCTACTATGACACCTGAGCAGTTAAAGGCTGAGTATGACAAAACAGTAGCAGTGAATGATGCTACAGATGCGGTTATCCAGTCTGTTGTGAAGTTCTTGAAAGATAACAAATTTGCTGAGCATAAAGTAGTGGCAGACCTTGTAGATGATGCCTTTGCACAATATGGACAGATCAAAGATCAAAAAGCAAAATCTGACGCAGCACTGAAAGAGGGAGATCTTGAGAAAGCGATCCTCTTTGAAAATATGATCTGGCAGCTAATGGTAAAAACTGCAGATGTTGGGATCAGGGCGAAAGACGCATTGGTTAGACTAATTGCTACCAAACAATCTCCAGCAGCTGCACGTGGCGCCAAAGCCTTTGATGAAGGTGGTTGTTCAGGATGTCACGTGGTTGGTAAAGTATCTTCAGGTCCAGACTTGACAGGTGTGCTACAAAGACATGAAAATGCTGAAAAATGGGTTTCGGACTTTATTAAAAATCCGGAAAAAATGTATGACGATCCATATGTGAAAGGTATGATCGATTACTTTAATCTTAAAATGCCTAATCAGCATATGAAAGACGATGAGATCAAAGATCTTATTGAGTACTTTAAATGGGTTGA
>DQSX01000069.1 GCA_015663065.1 Sulfurovum sp. | reverse complement strand
AAGATGTTCTTGAACCCTACCTCATAGCCAACGGTTACATAGAGAGAACTGCCAGAGGGCGCATCGCCACCCAAAAAAGTTATGAACACTTTAAACTTGGCGGCATCAAGGATGGTCTTTTTGATGACTAAAACCTCTCTGCTCATTACTGCCCTGTTTGTTCTGGGGATCATAGGTGCCTACTCCGTCTATCAGCCCTTTATGCTCTCTATCACGGTAGCAGTGCTTTTAAGTATGGCTACGTTTAACCTGACAAAATACATTACCGACTATACAGGTTCTGCGCATATCTCTGCTGGTATCTCCACAATGCTTATGACACTGCTTCTTTTTGCACCTATTGTTTACCTTGCCACATTGGGGGTGAGTTATATTTCGCAGTTGGACAGTGCCGGAGTCAAAGATACTATCTATGCGATCAAAAATTTTCTTGATGATATCCCTTTTTTGCACCGCTTTACCGATGCTTATCTGAATGAGTCACAGATCACCACTTACATTAAAGAGTCAACCTCTTATGCCACTGCAGTAGGTGGTGCAGGGCTTGGGTTTATGAAAAATATGTTTTTTGTAGTGGTATTTTACTTTTTTATAAACTATTACGGTAATCTCTTTTTCGATACCATCCTTGAACTGCTTCCTGTCTCTTCGGAAAAAGGAAGCAAGATGATCGAAGAGGTTTCCGCCACGATGGAGGTGGTCTTCTATTCGGTCATAGTCACTGCTATATTTGAGGGGTTTCTCTTTGGCATTATTATGAGCTATTTTGGATTTAACGGACTCTTTTTCGGGGTCATTTACGGTTTTGCATCACTCATCCCTGTCATAGGCGGCTTGATCGTATGGGCGCCTGTTTCCCTGTATGTATGGACAAAGATCGACGCACAGACAGCGATCATTCTTGCTTCGTATTCGATCATTGTGATCTCTGTGATCGCAGACACTTTCATAAAACCGATGATCATAGATGTCATTAAAAAAGATTTTTTAAAGAGTACGATCAAGATCAACTCTATTGTCATCTTTTTCTCTATTTTGGCAGGGATGAGTACCTACGGTTTCTGGGGTATGATCCTCGGTCCTGCAGTGACCTCTTTTCTTATTGCCATTACAAAAGTCTATCTGGACTACAATGAAAAGTAATTTAACCCGCTATTAACGACTATTACTTTAAAATAACAAATAGTTTTGGACAAAAACAAAGGAGTTAGCCATTATTAAAATACTCATTATAGAAGATGACCCGGAGTTGGCACTCATCTTGACGAACTACCTTACAAAGTACGATATGGAAGTGATAGGTGCTGAAGATCCTTATATTGGACTCTCTTTATTGACGCAACACAGTTTTGATCTCATTATTCTGGATCTGACACTGCCAGGCATGGATGGGCTTGAACTGATCCCAAAAATCAGAGAGATCACCGATATACCTATTATTATCTCTTCTGCACGTGATGATATTACTGACAAAGTGATCGGCATGGAGCGTGGAGCAGATGACTATATGCCTAAACCTTATGACCCAAGAGAGTTGGTCACACGCATTAAAACTATTTTAAGACGTACTCATACTGTTTCAGAAAAAGCCAAAACAGACAAAGAGATCTTTGTGGCAGATATGAAAGCCCATACGATCTCTTTCAAAGACCATTTTTTAGACCTTACTGCCGCAGAGTATGATATCTTATCGATGCTTATTCAGCACAAGAACGGTTCGGTCTCAAGAGAACAGTTACTGTACGAGTCCGAGCATATCGATGATGATTCTTCCATTAAAAATATTGATGTCATGATCTCACGTATCAGACAGAAACTGGCCAAGATCGATCCGGACCATGTATATATTAAACCGATACGTGGTGTAGGATACCTTTTAACTGACCGCGTATGAAAAATCTCTCTGTAACCACCTTTATACATATTCTCTTCTCTGTCACGATCGCCATTCTGATCGCGACTTTTCTTCTTTTTATCTCCTGGGACAGAGACAGAAGCAAGATCGAAGAGTTCAAACGTTATCAGTTGATCTCTGTGACATTCCTTTCCAAACTCCAGTCCTCTCCGACACCAGAGGAGTTGGAAAAACTCTATAAAGAGCTGCATGTAAAACCCATTGCAGATCATAAACTGGAAGTATTGAAAAAAGATATCCAGGAGAGAGGTAGTACACTTTTCTCCGGTGGTTCTTCAGCGGGTATGGTGCGTGTGTTCAATGTAGAGGGGAAACACTATATTAATGTACAGCGTATGTCCTACAACCGTATGTTTGAAAACAATATGCCTAAAAATTACTATTTTGAGATCGCCATAGCTTCGGGTATATTTATTATTTTACTTCTACTTCTTATCTATTTTGCAGTACTTAAAAAGCTCTACCCTCTAAAAAAGTTACATAAACAGATCCAAAAATTTGCCCAGGGCGATATGAATACCCGTATCTCTTATGAACACGATGATGAGATCGGGAAGATCGCCAAAAGTTTTGATGATGCCATTGTCCACATCAATCAGCTCAGTGCGTCCAAAAACCTTTTTATGCGTAACATGATGCATGAACTCAAAACCCCTATTACCAAAGGGCGCATTGTTGTAGAAATGCTTGAAGATGAAAGTATAAAAAAGATCCTTATTCGTGCGTTTGAACGTATGAATGAGCTCATTTCAGAACTTGCCGAACTGGAAAAGGTAACATCCCAGAGTTTTGAACCGAACTTTGAATACATCATGCTGTCTGAAGTACTTAATGAGAGTAAAGAGCTGCTCATGACACAATCTCACTGTCTTAAAGTCGAAATGGAAGAGATCGCTTTGACAACGGACAAGAAATTAATGGCGCTGGTGTTCAAAAACCTTATAGACAATGCCATGAAGTATGGAACCGGCGAGTGTGTCATGTTCCGTACCAACTATAATATTGTTGAGATTATTTCAGAAGGTCTTGCTTTGGAGAATGAGTTGAGTTATTATACAGAGCCTTTTTCTCAGGCAGAAAAAAGAAGTTCAGGCTTTGGTCTTGGACTTTATATCGTACATAATATTTTGGAAAAACTGGGTTACAGACTTGACTATAAACATCATGAAGGAAAAAATATCTTTATGATCATTCCGGCAAAAAAATAACCTCTACGAGGGAATTTTAGATTGTGATAAAAGTTTGGATCACCCTAAGACGTTTGGCAAGGTCAAACCTACTTCTTAAGTGCTTCCGCGATCAGCTCAAGTGGGTTTTTAAAGACCGTCTCTACCTCTGCATTACTTAACGCTTCAGAGAGTTGTACCCTACAGGCAGAACATTCTGCAGAGACGTAATGTGCGTTGGTCTCTTTGATCATCGCTGCTTTGGGTTTCCCAGCAGCTTCAGCAAAATGAAACTTCTCTGTCTGCATCGTTACCCCGCCAAAACCACAACAACGGTTTGGGTCTGACATCTCTACCATAGGGTAGTTTGGTGCAAGCAGGTTACGGGGTTGTTCATAGATCCCTTGTACTTTTCTGGCATGACAAGGGTCATGGTAGGTGACCGCTTCATCAAATTTTGTGCCTTTGTCTTTGAGTATCTGCTGCAGGGCTGTGTTGTCATCGAGCCATGCTGTTGCCATGTGGATTTTCTGGGCTACTTTTTTGGCACGTGCTTCCCATTCGGGCATGTCGTGGTTTTTAAAGAAAACCTGCCAGTCATGTTTTACCATCGCTGAACAGGTCGCTTCAGGAATGAGCATGGCATCACACTCATCCATAAAACTTTCAAAATACTCAATGTTCTTTTTGGTCATGTACTCCACAGAATCTACATCACCCGTAAAGTAGGCAGGGGCACCACAACAGAGCTGTTTTTTAGGGATGAACATATCGATGTTCAACTCGGTCAAAATGTCTACCAGACCATCCCCGATGCCTTCATAGTTGTAGTTTGCCAGACACCCGATGAATATAGCCACACGCTGTCTCTCGCTCTCTGAGCCTGTCGAAAGAATCTCTTCAGGGTATTTGTTCAAAAAGGAGGTTTTCATCATGGAGGGGATGAGTCTTCCTTTTTTCATCATCGGCAGAGAAAATCTTGCTTTAAGTCCTCTTCCTTTCTCATCTTCTGCCAAAGCACAGGTTTTGAACATAAAACCGAACTTCATCACAAAGTCCATGATCTTACGGTGCCTCAAGAGGAAGAAAAAGCCTTTTTTGAACCAGGCGATACCGTATTTGTCAGCAATGTCTGCACGTACCTCTTCAATGACCATATCGGTCGCCAGTGAATTGGGGCAGACATCCACACAGTTGGTACAGAGAAAACAGGATTCAAAGATGTTCTTTGCATTTCTGTCGAGTTCCAAATGGCCTCTTTGGTAGGCACCCAGTAGGTCTATGAATCCACGTGGTGAAGTGGTTTCATCAGGATTGACTTGGTGTATGGTACACACAGGGATACATTTCCCGCATTTGATGCAGGCGTCTGATGTTTCTGTGAAGTTGAAAATCTCTTCTAATTTTTTACTCAATGGGTTTCCTTGTGACTTAAACTTCTTCTGTTACTATTTCACCCTCAAGGGGTACCTCGTCTTTTTTGTACTGCGACAAAAGAGAAAATAGTAACCAAAAAAGAAAAAAACGCAAACGACAATTATACCGTTTTTGAAAAACTCTTTTTATTCCCGCCATACTGATGCATATAGGCATCAAAGGGCATGGCGATGTTTCGTATGAGCAGGGTTCCTGTGGTACTTACAGAAATTTTCTCATCAGTGATGGTCACAAGTCCTGCTTCTACAAACTCCTGCAGTGCATCCAGTGCATCTGCAAAATATGTTTTAAAGTCAATGTTATGCTCTTTATTTACTCTTTTCATATCAATGCTGAAGTTTGCCATAAGTTCCATAATGACAGCTTTTCGTAAAAAGTCATCATCACTTAAAACCACACCTCTTTCAAAAGGAAGTTTCCCGTTATCAAGTGCCTCTTCATAGACTTTCATATCTTTGGTGTTTTGCGCATAATATTTCTCACCTTCACCAATGCTCGTCAGACCGATACCGACAAGGTTGGCACCGCCTTTCGTCGTATACCCTTGGAAGTTTCTGTGAAGCTCACCTTTTTCAATGGCGCCAAAAAGCTCATCTTCAGGCTTGGCAAAGTGATCCATACCTACCATTTTATACCCGTTGCTTTCAAAAAAGTCAATAGTGTATTGGAAGATCTGCAACTTAACATCCGGCGTAGGCAGGGTAGTTTCATCAAATTTACGCATGGTCTTCATGAGCCAGGGCACATGGGCATAGTTGAAGACAGCCACTCTGTCAGGATTTAGATGTGTGGAGAGTTCCAGTGTCTTTGAGAAGCTTTCCAGAGTCTGATACGGCAATCCGTAAATAAAGTCTGTATTGATCGAGTTGATACCGTATTTTCTGGCAAGATCAACAGCCTTTTTAGTCAGTTCCAGAGGCTGTACACGGTGGATCTCTTTTTGTACTTTTTCATCAAGGTCCTGAACCCCAAAAGAGATACGGTTAAAACCGTGTTTCTGGAAGACTTTCATTTGCTCTTCATTGAAAAAACGCGGGTCTATCTCACAGCTTATTTCAGCATCTTGACTCCAGTTTGGAAACTTGGATTTGATGTAGGTAACAATTTCGTCAAGTTCAAATGCTTTGTAAAAGGTAGGTGTCCCGCCACCAAAGTGAAACTGTATCACTTCACGGGAGGTATCTATATGTGCTGCCAAAAGGTCTACCTCTTTTTTCAAATACTCGATGTAACGGCTGAGTTTCTCCTCTTTGGAAGTAAATACAACATTACATCCGCAGAAGTAGCATGCCGACCGACAAAATGGCAGGTGTACATAAAGAGAGAGTTTTTCTGTGGACTTCTCTAAGAAATTGATGTATGTGTCGTATTTAAAATTGTCATTGAATTCCAGGGCTGTGGGGTATGATGTGTATCTTGGTCCTGGTTTGGAATATTTGCTGAATTTTTCGAAATCTATTTGACTCAATTTTGTTTCCTTAATATTTAGCATGTGTAGGGTGGTGCATTTATGCCCACCACAAGCTTGTCTTGAAATTCATTGGTGGGCATAAATGCACCACCCTACGGCTATGCTCGATGTCCATCAAGCCAAACCATAATGCCTTTTTGGGCGTGTAGTCTGTTTTCTGCTTCGCTGAAGATGACATCTGCGTGTTTTTCAAAGGTCTCTTCGCTTACTTCGTAACCTCTGTAGGCAGGGAGGCAGTGTAAGAAGATGGCATCTTTTTTAGCCAGAGACATCATGTTCTCATCTACCATGTAACCCTCAAAAGCTTTCAGACGTATCTCTTTTTCATCTTCCTGTCCCATAGAGACCCAAGTGTCGGTAGTAACGACATCACAACCTTTGACAGCCTTTTTAGGGTCATTTCCGAAGGTGATCTTGGCACCGCTCTCTTTGGCTATTGCAAGTGCTTCTGCAACGATGGCTTTATCACACTCATAGCCTTTTGGTGTGGCAATTCTCAGTTCAAACCCAAGTTTTGCCGCTAGCATCAGCCAGGAGTGTGTCATGTTGTTTCCGTCACCGACATAGGCTACGACAGGATCTTTCTCTTTACCGCACTCTATCATGGTCAGGTAGTCTGTCATAAGCTGTACAGGGTGGTAGGAGTCCGTCAAACCGTTAATGACCGGTACTTTGGAGTACTTCGCGAATTCTTCGAGTTTAGACTGCTCAAAAGTACGTATCATGACCATGTCCACCATACGGCTAATGACACGGGAGGTATCTTTCATCGGTTCACCGCGTCCCAGCTGAATGTCATTGGAAGAGAGGAAAAGACCCACACCGCCAAGCTGATAGATACCGGTCTCAAAACTTACACGTGTACGTGTAGAGCTCTTTTCAAAGATCATACCCAGTGTCTGATGCTCCATGTAAGGAACAAACTTACGCTGCTTTGTCTGTGTTTTGATCTTCTGTGCCAGTGTGATCATCTCCAAGATCTCTTCTTTTGTGAAATCTTTGAGTGTTAAAAAATGTCTCATAGGACTGTCCTTATTCTAACCATATAGGGAGGTTAAAAATTTTAAAGAGAATATTTTACCATAAAAGTATTATAAAGCAGGTTTTTCAACTGTCTTACCGAGTTCTGTAGCAATACTGTAAGCTACCAAATGGGCTATTTTTTTAAGGCGTGGCTGAAGCCATTTTGTCTGTTTTTTACAGGTGATCTCTCCGAGTTCAAGTACCAGGAATTTCTCTGCATCCACCTTTTTATAAGCATAATAATTTTTAAGATTTTT
>DQSX01000104.1 GCA_015663065.1 Sulfurovum sp. | reverse complement strand
TCCCAAGAAAAATAAAATAAGTATATGAAAAAATTATATCTGAAAGTTACTGTTAATTTGGATTTAGAGGAAAAGAAGAAGATGAGAGAAAAAATAAATTGCTTTAGTTTGTTAGTATGTGACCAAACGAAATGAAGCCGTTTAGCCAAAGATACAGTAAAATAAGCGAATTATTCCCACTCGATTGTTGCTGGGGGTTTGGAAGATATATCGTATACCACCCTATTGATCCCATCGATCTCATTTATGATCCTGCGACTCATCCCCTCAAGCACATCATGAGGCACATGTGCAAACGTAGCAGTCATACCATCCACAGATTCAACCATACGGACACATACTGTATTGTCATACGTTCTGTTATCACCCATTACACCTACAGACTGCACATTTAGAAGCACAGTAAATGCCTGCCATACTTTGTCATAATACCCTGTAGCTTTTAACTCTTCTTGCATAATCGCATCTGACTCTCGTATAAGATGCAGACCCTCTTCTGTTACTGCCCCCATCGTTCTGATGGCAAGTCCCGGTCCGGGGAAAGGATGTCTTCCTATCATATCTTTAGGGAGTCCAAGTTCAAGTCCGAGTTTTCTTACCTCATCTTTAAATATCTCTCTGAGCGGTTCAACCAGTTCAAAAGTCATCCAGTCTGGAAGTCCACCGACATTATGGTGAGACTTGATGGTTTTTGACGGTCCTTTCACAGAAACTGACTCAATCACATCTGTGTAAAGCGTTCCCTGTGCCAGAAAAGCCACATCTGTATGTTTTTTGGCCTCTTCGTCAAAGACTTCAATAAACTTTTCACCAATGGCTTTACGCTTGGTCTCAGGGTCGGAAATACCTTCGAGTGCGGCCATGAACTCTTTTTTGGCATCCACTGTGATCAGTGGAATATCCAAGAGTCTAAACATCGCCTGCACCTGTTCTGCTTCATCTTTACGAAGCAGCCCCTGGTCTACGAAAACACAAATGAGCTGCTCTTTTGGCAACGCCTCATTAAGCATAGCTGCAACTACCGATGAGTCAACTCCTCCCGAGACACCGCAAAGTACTTTTTTCTCCCCTACCTGTGCCTGGATAGCCGCAATTTTCTCTTTGGCAAAAGATCCCATGTTCCAGGTGCTGTCACAGCCGCAAATATTTTTTGCAAAGTTCTTTAACATCGCTGTACCCTCTACAGAGTGGTGTACTTCCGGGTGAAATTGGAATGCATAGACTTTTCTATCTTCGTCAGCTATAGCTGCATACGGTGAGTTCTCAGACGTTCCGATAATGTCAAAACCTTCTGGCAGTTTTTCTGCTTTGTCTCCATGACTCATCCAGACAGTAGAGTCGTCTGTAATACCATTAAATATGGAAGAGTCATTTTCAATCTTCAATTTTGCTTTTCCATATTCATGATGGTCTGCGGCTACCACTTCTCCGCCAAAGTGCTGCGTAATAAGCTGCATACCGTAACAGATACCTAAAATAGGCAGTCCAAGATCCCAAATACCATCATTGGGCTTGTAGGCATCTTCTGCATAGACCGATGCAGGTCCTCCCGAAAGGATGATTCCCTGCGGTTGTCTGGCTTTAATGTTTTCAAGGCTTTCACGGTAAGGAACGACTTCCGTGTAAACACCTGATTCTCTGAGTTTTCTGGCAATGAGTTGTGTGTATTGTGAACCAAAGTCCAAGACTAAGATAGGTACTTGCTTCATGAGTTATTTCCTTTTATTTAAACTATAATAATTGATATCTATCTCGTTCCCACGTTGTAC
>DQSX01000035.1 GCA_015663065.1 Sulfurovum sp. | reverse complement strand
GTGGCTCCATAGCTCAGTTGGTAGAGCAAAGGATTGAAAATCCTTGTGTCGGCGGTTCGATTCCGTCTGGCGCCACCATTCATTAACCCCCTATTTTACGAGCTTTGTGCTGACAATTTATTCTCGTGTACGCTCTGTGTACGTTCATTATTCAAAAATGCACCTCTAGTCACATTCCTTTCTTTAATAAAAGTAGCATAGTATTTCAGTGTTGTTCCCATATTGGCATGACCCAACATTACCTTACTGACCCATGCCAACTCCTCACCTTCACTTAAAAATATACTCGCAAATGTGTGTCGTGTCTGATAGAAGTTTCTGTAGCCCATTAGACAGCGTTTAAGCAATGCCTTCCATTGGCGCTTCGCTAATCCCTCATGATCCATATATGGTTCACCATCAGTAGAAAGGAACACGAACCCATCCTTTAAGCCCGTAAGCTTATACTGCGCCTTCAATGCCTCTTTTACAATTGGAAGCATATCTATTTTACGAGTAGTACCTGTCTTGGTAGGACCAAGCTCACACTCTCCACTGTCAGGGTTCTTCTCGTTCTGCCTTTGACGGCAAATTGTGATCTTACTGGAATTAAAATTCACGTCCTCCCACCTCAATGCAATCATCTCCCCAGGTCTAATCCCAGTAAAGAACTGGAAAGTAATAATATTCCTAAAGAATCCTGTTGCGTTATCAATAAGTGTTTGCACTTCTTCCAGTGAAAATGGGTCAATCTTTACTGTACCTTTGTTCTTAAATGCTGCCTTTTTAGGGAAGCGTACATTCCCAACAACATTCTTATCAATAAGCTCATCTTCCATCGCATCTCTTAAGATACCAGAGAGGACAATTTTAATGCTACTGGCATACTCGTGTGCATTAATTGTTTTCGTAAGATATGTATACCAATGCTTAATATCTCTAACTCTAATCTCATCAAGCTTCTTAGCTCCCAGTACAGGTGCAACATGATTCTCATAAAGACTTTTATAGCGATCTGTCGTATAGAACTTTCGAGACCCTTCGTTCATAGCAAAACTTACTACTGCATATTCATCCAGCGTAGGGATCTTTTCTCTTTCATACATAGAAGCTTTTTGATTAAAATAATCCCGTAAGACCTGCTCCCAGTTCTTCTCTACCCAATTCATATTTGACTTGGAAAACTTCTTGCCTGTTGACATGCGATGGTGTGGCTGATTAGGTATAGCACCTTTCACCCACACCATCTTATTGCGTTCATACGCATGCTTATACTCTTTGTTAAAGAACTCAGCCATTTGAACTCCTTCTTTTTCTTTGAATTCGTCCAATAGCTCCTTGGTGCACTATAATTTTATTACCATCAAACTTAAAGTCTACCCCTTCTTCAAAATCTCCGTTCTGAAGTTGCTTGCGGATGGCATCCTTGGTAAGACCTTTTTTATCAGCAAGAATAGAGAGGGTAGTCCACTCAATAGTCTGTGACAAGATATGCACATCGAGCTTATGTCTAATATCCTTTAGTACATCCAATGACTGCTCATTATAAATTGCATCCATGATCTGTGTTTGTGTATCCAGTGTTTGCTGTATCCTCACCAAGCTTTGATACATCATGTGCATAGCCTCAGTAGGTGTCGGGATCACAAACTGTAGCACTCCTGTTACCTGTATCGGCTCCAGACTCTCTATAACTTCTGCCTCAACAATCTCTGCACCAGTATTAGCAACCCCTGTAGTAACATCTTCTACGGTATTAACATTCATAACAACTCCTTTTTCTCTGGTTGATGTAC